>CAMVLM010000001.1 GCA_947168335.1 uncultured Butyrivibrio sp.
GATCAAGGAGATTTTATGGACAATTACAAGAGGAACAGACACTCAGTTTACCTGCTTACATACCACATCATTTTTGTTACGAAATACAGAAAAAAGGTCATCACAGATGAGATGGGTGATTTCATGAAGAACCACGCTGCCTATCTCTGTGGGAGAATGGATTGTGATATGCTCTCAGCTGAAACCGACATGGATCATATGCACCTCCTGATCTCCATGCCGCCTGATGTGGCTCCGGTAAAAATGATCAACACGTTAAAGACAGGGCTATCCAGAGAGGTGCATTTAAAATACAGGGAACATATAGAAAAGTATCTTTGGGGCGATTCACCATTCTGGAGTGCAAGTTATTTCTGTGCAACTACAGGCTCCGTATCCATGGAAACCGTCAAAAAATATATAGAAGAACAGCGTACTGATGACCACAAGCGGAAATATGAGAAATCCGGAAAATATGTCAGGGCAAGGCGCTGAAGTCCGGCGATTCATCCCCGACCGACATCGTCGGAAGGGGTTTTCTCGCTAATTATTCATAAACTTTTTAATTCATCTGTAAGCTGACTGTATAATATGGTTTTATTAGTTTATATACTGATTGTGTAATGTTTCTATAATATAAGAAAAATATCAGCAGAAGGAAATGTGAATGATTATAAATACCGGACAAAGAACCGATATACCGGCCTATTACAGTAAATGGTTTTACAACAGAATAAAAGAAGGATTTGTATATGTAAGAAATCCGTACAATCCGGAGAGCGTTACAAAGTATGAACTGAATCCTGATGTGGTGGATCTGATATGTTTCTGCTCAAAGAATCCTGAACCTATATTGGGAAGGCTGAATGAACTTAATTCTTTCAGACAGCTCTGGCATATTACAATCACACCTTATTCAAAAGATATAGAAGAAAATGTACCGGATTGGCAGAATGTGGCAGATTCCTTGAAGCGATTGTCAGGGATTCTGGGCCCCAAGGCGGTATATTGGCGCTATGATCCGATCTTTATATCAGAAAAATATTCAATTTCTTTTCATATAAATATATTCGAAGAAATGTGCGCATATATGTCAGGCTATACTCAGAACTGTATTTTCAGCTTCATTGATTTATATGAGAAAACCAAAAGAAACTTTCCGGGGATACAGGGAGTACCTAAAGACATAAGATTCGATATGGCACGCCAATTTAAGTCCATTGCGGACAGATACAAAATAAATCTGATAAGCTGCTGTGAAGATTCAGAGTTTAGTGAATTTGGAATTGATGTTACAGGATGTCTGACAAAAGATAAGATACAGAACGTTCTCGGAGAGTCCTTCGATATACCTTTATCAGAAGGGAAAGCAAGGAAGGAATGCAATTGTCTTTTAAGTCATGACATAGGAGCCTATAACACCTGCGGACACCTATGTAAGTACTGCTACGCAAACTATGATTCAGATATAGTTGCGCAGAATATGAAAAGACATGATCCCGATTCTCCTATTCTAATAGGTAATATCAGCAAAAATGATGTCATCCACATAGCCAGGCAAAAGAAATACAGCTATGGACAGCTCAGACTTTTTTAATTAATTAAAGAACGTAAAAATCCCAGGCAAATTGCCTGGGATCTTATTGACGGAGAAAGAGGGATTTGAACCCTCGCACCGCGTGAACGGTCTACACCCTTAGCAGGGGCGCCTCTTCAACCACTTGAGTATTTCTCCATGCTTGAAAGCCTCTACCAAACGGTATTTGGTTTTAATGGTCAGAGCTGAATTTCTCTAACGCAAAAGTTATTATACATAGACATTGAAGCCTTGTCAACACATCTTTTGTTAAAATTGCCATATATAGCAATCATTTTTCCGTATTGTATTCATTTATAGCCGTTTCATAAAGGTTATTGCCCCGGCTGTCTATAACTACAATAGCAGGGAAGTTTTCTACCTTAAGTCTGCGTATTGCTTCAGTTCCGAGATCATCATATGCCACAACTTCAGATTCTATTATTGATTTTGAAAGCAGTGCTCCAGCTCCACCTATAGCAGCTAAATATACAGATTTATTTCTTACTATTGCGTCTATAACATCCTTGGAACGTTTTCCCTTACCAATCATTCCCTTTAGTCCAAGGTCGAGCAATCTGGGGGCATATTTATCCATTCTGCTTGCTGTTGTCGGACCCGCAGAACCAATGGGTCTTCCCTCTCTTGCAGGAGATGGTCCCATATAATAAATTACATTACCCTCGACATCAACAGGAAGTGTTTCTCCGTTATCCAAAGCGTCATTCATACGCTTATGTGCGGCATCTCTTGCTGTGTAAATGGTTCCCGTTATGTAAACCATATCTCCGCTTTTAAGTTTTGCTATAGTTTCTGCATCAAAAGGCGCATTAATTCTATATTCCATTAGCCAATTCCTTCCAGTAGGTCATGTGTGATTCATATATGAAAGCTCACTTCTTTAGATAATTCCGGCTACGTTATAAAACAACGGTACGGTGTCTGTTTACATGGCAGCATATATTTACAGCAACAGGCAGTCCTGCTATATGAGTTGCATAGGTATTTATATTGACCGCGAGAGCAGTTACCGTGCCTCCAAGTCCACCGGGGCCTATGCCTGTTCTGTTGATACGATCAAGCACCTCTTCTTCCATTTTTGCAACATATTCGATGTCAGAATGTCTGCCGACTTCTCTTGTCAGTGCTTCTTTCGCCATGAGCGCGCATTTTTCGAAGGTTCCACCGATTCCAACTCCCACAACCATGGGTGGGCAGGCATTGGGGCCGGCATCTTTAACAGCCTGGACAATTGCATCCTTCACTCCGGACTCGCCGTCAGCAGGCTTTAACATGAATACTCTGCTCATGTTTTCGCTGCCAAAGCCCTTGGGAGCAATTGTAATCTCAATGTTTTCACCGGGAACGATATCATAATGTATAACTGCAGGTGTGTTATCCTTGGTGTTTTCACGGATGAGAGGATCCTTTACAACTGATTTTCTAAGGAAGCCTTCTGTATATCCTCTTCTTACGCCTTCATTGATGGCATCTGTCAGGCTGCCGCCTTCTACATGTACATCCTGTCCGACTTTTACAAAGAAAACAGCCATACCTGTGTCCTGACAAATAGGTATGGTATCCTCATCTGCAATTTTCAGGTTCTCTTCAAGCTGGGAAAAAATCTGTTTTCCAAGAGGAGACTTCTCTTCCTCCCCTGCTCTTTTCAAGGCTTCCTTCATGTCCGGAGACAATCTGTGATTCGCCTCTATGCAAAGGTCACGGACTTTTTCCGTAATATCTGATGTATTAATTACTTTCAAGACGTTCCTCCGTTATCTTACTTTAAGCTCTCGCAAAGTGCCTTAAGCTCCTCAGCATCAGGTGATGTGGGATTCCACAATATGTGCTGACCGTCATTTTTATATCTGGGAATGAGGTGCAGATGGAAATGATTTACCGTCTGGCCTGCTGCCTCACCATTATTCTGAACAAGATTAAGTCCGTCTGCATCAAGCTCCTTAACAAGTTTTTCAGAAAGCTTCTTTGCAAGCTTCATAGCCTCTGCTGCTGTCTCCTCGGGAAGCTCGAAAAGATTTGCATAATGCTCCTTTGGCAGAATAAGGCAGTGACCCTTTGTAGCAGGACCATTGTCCAGTATCACGTTAAATTTATCGTCGTCATAGATTGAATTTGTGGGGAACTCCCCATTTGCAAGTTTACAAAAAATGCAGTTTGAATCCTTCATACCCATTCCTCCATAGTATATTTTTTTCTGCCTATCAAAGTGATAAGGATTGTAATGATGATACCACCTATAAGGCCGCCGACATGTGCAGCATTATTCACAGTTTTATCAGCATATCCACTGTAAATATCCAAAGCTATAATAGCAATAAGTCTGGGAATTACCGTGGATCCGGCAACTTTCAGTTTTTTTCTTCCGCAGAAAATAATTACGGCAACAGCGCCTGTTACTCCAAAGACAGCTCCACTGGCTCCGGCGGATAATGCATACTCCTGTGTAAAGGTTTCCCAGGCAACCGTTAATACATTTCCTGCCAATCCCGAAAGCAGATACATTATAAGATAGGGAATATGCCCCAGATCATGCTCCACTGTTGCTCCTAATATAAGAAGACAAAGCATATTGTTAAATAAATGTTCCGGAGAAAAATGCAGAAACATGCTGGTAAACAATCTGTAGTATTCTCCACTATATAAAATATCTATTGTATCAGCACCAAACTTATTAAAAACAGAATCACCCGCTGATAACGTATATATATAAACCAGGATGTTACTTAGTAAAAGTGCGATATTTACATAGGCTGTTCTATAAATCCTGGCCTGTCTGTCCCAAAACTGCTCGCTGTAGTATTCGTTATTATCTCCCAATTTACTTAAATTCAAACAACTGATCCATATTTCTCAGCAGCTTGAAATCTCCCTTCATCTTCAGATTCCCCTCCATGAAAGCTCTTTGGAATGTCATTCTTCCTGACATAATCTGCTCAAGTACAGAAGTGTTCATAGATGCATGTACATCTACGCTTGATGATTCGGAAGCCTTACATTCAAGATCACGATTATCGACTCTGATAAGGATATCCTTATCCTTGGTCTGATCCGTAAGTGTTATAAGATAAACAGCATGAAGCCCGGCAACAGGCTTAAAGTGCTTCTTAAGTCTGTCGATGAAATCCTCTATGTGGCCTACAGCCTGTTCCTTGTCCATCTTATCCCTGAATATACTGCTGAGTTCCTGAATATCCTTTTTCTGAGTCTGGACATATTCATCATTTGAAACATAACGTGAAAGCTGTTCCGTCTCCTGAGGTGTCAGGTCAGTAATCTTTGTGATGGCAACCGTATTCTTGACTGCCTGATTACTGGTAGGCAGAGATTCCATCTTCTGCTGCATGCTTCTGTAAATGTTTTCAGCCTTTTTCTCTATAAGCTTCTGGTAGCTCTCAGTTCTCTCAAAAGTAGCCGTATCCGCAATGTAACCGCAAAGGCCATCCAGAGGGATTCCGCCAAGAGTCTCCCATGCTGACTGGAGCTCCGTCATGCCTTCACGCTCTCCGTGAGTGGTAGACATTACAACAGGCGCCATGTATAAACCAGTAAGTTTATCTTTGTCGCCATACAGCCAGCACGCATCCAGAAATGTATGCATGTATCCGCCGACTCCGAACCATTCAACTGTGGATGCAAGAATTATTCCATCCGCATTTTTTATGGTTCCGGGAAGCGCTGTTATTCCATTTTTATGCTCAAAGAGATTAAACTGTTCAACCTGAACATTAAGCTCTTTAAATACATCTGTCATTTTGGAAAGAACAAGAAGTGTAGGGTCATCGATAATGCCCCTTCCACCATAGTATATATTGATTTTCATACCTTTATCTCCATTTGAATAAAGAAAATCCTAATCTTGGAGAATATTATAACATCATATTAGCGATAGGAAAAAGAACATTTGCCAAAAGCAATCTCATCCTCAGGAATAAGAACTGATTTTTCATTGGGGAGCAATTTTCTACCGTTAATGTAGGTGCCGTTTCTGGAGTTGAGATCCTGGACCCACATTTCGCCGTCCTTTGAAAAAATTCGGGCATGAAGCCTTGATACACTGGGCTCATTTATTATGACATCCGAAAGCTCCGCCTTTTTACCTATTGATATAGGTAGATTTTCCAGACTGATATTGCTGCTTCTGTCCTTGTTATTACTGTAAAGCTTGCGATTCTCTGTCTTTTTATCAAAGCTGAAAAATACCGTTTCCTCGCAGTCATCATTCTGCTCGTCATCTGTCTCCCTCATTGGGACAGATTCATATACATATGGACTCTCATATGACTCTTCATCTTTTTCCTGTGCATCCTCGTCGTCCACGTAGTCATCCTCCCTCTTTAGCCTTTTCCGCTTTCCCCTGCCTTCTTTTGTACCCTGTAAAAGGCTTATCAGCGACATCATAACGCAAACCATAAGAACCACAAGGTCTACAATGTTTTCCTCAAAAGTAAGAATATACATTACCCTAATATACCAGAGCGCTCCTGCAACAAGTGCGAACAGGATTGATAAGAGGATCGAGATTTTCGAAGGAAAACGGATTTTAATTATCCTGCGCTCCGTTTCACATTCATTTTCCTCTTCATCCTCAGGATCATTATCATCTTCAGGAACAATCTCCCGGATACTGTCTATCTCTGTTAAACAGGATGTATCCTCGGGTTCTGTTTCAGCTTGCTCATCATGTAAAAGCTCTTCAATTGCTTTTCCAAGATTTACATTTTCACCGCGTAAAAGATCGCAGAGGCCGTATGCAATCCCTGCTGCTTTCTCATCTTCCATATCAACCATGGACAGGATCATCTCCGGAAAAGAAATGTATGTATCTTCCTGTCCGCAGGGATCATAGAGGAAGTAGAATTCACCTGTAGAAATGCTCTCAAATATACATTCATCACTAAGTACCATGTTTTTCCCATCCAGGAAAAAATCCGAGAGTCTGTCAGATGTGTTTGCAATAGAAAGTAGAAGGCTTTTTAATCTTTCATGATCAAGTTTCCTTATACTATATCTATTCTTAAGGCTCTGCTTGGAATCAATCTCATAATACATGTAGGTGCAGCCATTCAGCCTTCTTATCTCAAAGGGAATGATTCCTTTTATGTCATTATTCTCAAGCATTTTATATTCATAGTTTTCCGCAATCTCAGAATCCATTTCCATAACAAGATAATTGTGGTTTCCGTCTCTGTCATATCGAATATCCATTATTATTCATTCTTTCCTTTCCTGTGCAGATTCTCCGCAACATCCTGAATCCGTTTTAATCTCCTTAAATACTTGGGTGGATCATGTTTTTTGACACTCCCCAGTGCATTACTCTTAAAAACATCCGGAATTCCATTAAAGTATCCAAAGAGCGCTCTGGGATTTATTGATGTTTCGCCCTCCACCGTAATTTTCTTTTTATTACCCGATGCCGTTATGGTCGGTTTAGCACTCATAAAATATCTGTTTCCCGTTTGAATATCAGCCTTATCATTTACATATTCATCAGGACTTCCATAACCCTGCGACTCATAAAAGAGCATTGATCGAAATCCCAGTAAATACACATCCTGCGAAAGGATGCATCTTGCATATACAAAAAAGGCAAAGTAAATTATCAAAACAATGGCAAAGGTTGCACAAGGAACCAGGACAGCGGCTTCTACACTAAGATAGGCTGAAACTTTTATCTTTTTAAACTGTCGCAAAACACATTACCCCCACACCCATGGTGAAAAACGGAAGAAAAGCCAGCCGACTTTTTACACTAACTTTCTTTAACAGAAGAAGTACAATACTTACAAAAGAAGAAAACAGAAATGACAGCATTATTGCAATTGAAAGACTATTGAAGCCAAGGACCGGGCCAATGGCAAGAGTCATAAGGCCATCCCCCAGACCAAGTTCATTTCCCGATATCAGCGAAATCATTATCATGAATATTCCCGGCAGAAATGATGCCATGCACTCTGTAATCGCGATATTTAAAACCATATGCGAATAGACTATGAACGCAGATGAGAGCACAAGCTCTGCCACAGGAAAAACAATAGAGATCTTCTTATTTTTAAAATCTTCAATGGATGAAGCAAAAAGCAGAAGAACAGTCGCCAACTTAAATACAATTTCAATAATCATTTTATTTTCTATAATCATATAAACCTCTCAAAAATTCTTAACTTCCACACTCGCTGCAGGGTGTCCTTCCTCCGACCTCGGATATGGGCACCGTTCTTATTCCTCTCTTGAGTCTGCTGCAATTAATGTTACTGTGATACCTGTTTCCATAATCAGTAATATATACCGTCGAACAGTTTCTGCTCCCGCAGTACTCACAAGGATAGTATTTACTACCATCCTTGCTTCGCTCTGCTCCGACACTTTCCTTCGACGCCGATCTGATGTGAAGCTTAAGGTGTGAGCATCCAAGACTTCTGTGGTAAGAATGACCTGTCTTCGTGATGTACACCATTTCCTCAGATTCATCTGCCTCTTCCGTCCCGTATCCCGATGGGGAATATCCGGTGAAAGTGTGACCATAGAATCTGCTCTCAACACCAAAATTAGTGAAGGCGGCGATTCCAAACATGGGATGAACTTTGTAAGATACGATGATGTCTATGACATCCTTGTCCGAGGAAAGAAGCGACTCCTTAAACGAAACTCCTGACGCTCCTCCAACAATAGGGCTGTGTGTCAGATAATTTTCGCCCAGATAGGATTTTGTTCTTTTACCTGCATATATCGCAGATAATGCACCCTTTACTTTGTCTTCGCCTTCCCTATCTCCTCCAATCCTTGACAGAGCCGCTGTCTCCATAATCTGACTCCCCGCCTGGTGAAGAGCAGCCTCCATGTCACACTGGAGCTTTAAAATATCAAAGGCTCCAAGAATATTTACAAAGAAAAATATAAATATTGGCAGCACCAATGATGCTTCAACCGTCACCGAAGCAGCCGGTGACAGCCTTTTTCCCGTCTTTGCCCGGAGAAGCAAGTCCTTTCTTATTAATTTTGATAATTTATTTACTACATCGATTTCCATTCCGATTTTCATTTCTGAAAAAGGCCATCACCGGCTGCTTCGGCACAATTAATACCTCTCATAGCCGTAGATACGCTCAATTTCCAAACTCCTTATATTTCTACTTTGTATGTCAAATGATGCCCTGAAGACATCTATGCAATTGTCCATTTTAAAATGGGAATTTCCCTCGGTTGTTCTGACATTCATCTCCATGATGTCCATTAATCTGAAGGTCTTTTTAGTTTTATCCTTCATTAAAAGAAGCATTTTCAGATAATCCTCATAACTAAGGCCGCTTCCACCGCCTTCCTTCAGGTGATTCTGAAAATTCAGCATATTTTCAAGGGAAAGGTTCCATGAAGCACAATCCTTTATCAGAGGCACTCTGCCTCCTGTCAGCAGGATTCGTAAATCTGAAATTGTCTCCGCAAAAGTCCAGGAAAAAATAATTGCATATTTGATTGCTTCCACAGCAGTCGGCACCTGAAGTACGATAGCAGCAGTCATTGCCAGAGCTTCAGCCTCCATCTGCTTTTGCTCGTCAGTGAGTATATAGGCAAAGTTTGATGCTTCTCTCCAAAAGAACAGGGTGTTGATTACTTTTTCCAGATTTTTGTAGTCGCTGGCCTTTCCTCCATATATGTATTCAAGCTCATACTTAAGGACAGCCTCCGCATTTTCTCTTCCATAACATCCGCATTTTTCAAAAATGTATTCATTAAAAAGTGCTGTTGATGCAAGGCTTTCCGGTTCACTCTGATCAAGTCCCGTACCATGATTTCTTTCCCGATTTGATATGTATCTATCAGTATTAATTGCTGCATCTGATAACGCATTTATATCCGGTGCACAAAGAGAGAGAATTCCTATTGTTTTCTTGGCTGAAACCTGCCCGGCCGGATTGTCGGCTGTTATTTCGACCTCCTCTCCATCTTCATCTATATCCGTATACTTGATATCAGATAGTTCTTTGGCATTTTTACCTGCCAGCTCTTCAACATTCAGAGAATCGTATCCGGATTCCTTTAAGATACCTATGTTCTTTTCAATTTCCGCAAGACTTCCTTCAACAGGATCGGCTTCCATATAAGCTAAAATCTGTCTTCTAAGAACAGCTCCATTTCCGTCTGATGCAACAGAAAAGCCTTCAACACTTACTTCATTCAGCCTTGCAGATATCTGAGGCTTTCTTCCGGTTAAAATACCAACAGGAGAAAGCTCGAAGTTTTTAGTGAAATACAAAGACAGGTGCTCCTCAACATTTTTTATGGAGCCCTTTGAAGTAGAAAAAGAATCATCAAGAAAGATAAGGCCATATTTATCAAACAGTGCCCTGTTGTACTCTCCAAGTACAGAAGTACATGCAATATCAGTTACCAGTTCACTCTTCATTTTTACAGCGCCTACCCTGGCTCCCTGCAAAAGCGCAAGGATCAGGGAAAGAATCACTGTTATTGATAGCGACAGATAAACCGTAAGATAAGCATCAGCCTCCTGTAACTTGTCTCGCATCAGAATTGATGGTCTTAAAGATTTCCTTAACAAGTCCGTCTATCTCCTTTTTAAATACGATTACAAGTCCGATGAGCACCACAATAATAAGAATCACCTCTACTGTGCCCATTCCGCTCTCGTCTGAAAGGAATCTCTTTACATTCCCCATAGCCTTTTGTCCAAAAGCCTTAGCCTTTGAAACCACATCAGTTTTAAATACAGTTACATTGTTATTCATTTTTTCCTCCTAAATAATATGTTTATAAGTAATTCCCCTTCGGGATTACCATCAAAATGATAAATATGCAGGTATTACAACAACTACCATTACTATCAACAGCATCATTACCATCGGAACAAGGAGCTTGGTACCTGCTTCCTCTCCAAGTTTTCTGGCATAGGACATTCTCTCATCCGTTGCCTTATCCGATTCTTCGTATAAAAGATCCAAAAGCTCGCTGTTTCCCTTCTTAAGATTTTGGGAAAGCAGGGTTACAAGCCTTGTGTACTGCTGTGCGCCGCATCTTACAGCCAGCCTTTCGTATGCCGACAATTCCGGGACACCGCTTTCCATCTCATTACAGCTTCTGTGGATTTCTTCATATAAAAAGCTTCTTTTCCCGCCCAGCTTTAAATCCTTCTGATATTCTGCGGAAAACAACCTGAAGATTCCTCTTACAGACATACCTGCACCCATATATAGCACAAGTCTTGAGATAAACTGCGGATACTCCATCATCATGCTCCGTCTTCTGTCCTCTACTTCCTTCGACAACTCCTTATCTTTGGAAACATAGATCAGACCTGCTGCCATAACAACAAAGAGCATTAATAGGAGACTGTTGTCCTCTACTTTTTCTTTCCAGATAAGTTCTGTTCCTTCAGCATCTGAAGGCAAACTGAAACTTTTATCCTCTCTGGTGCTTTCTTCTGAATGCAAAAGCTTTTCGCGGATGCTTTTTCTCATATGTTCATATTCCGTGAAGTTCTTTGGGAATACTTTGGCTTCAAACACCTTCTCCCAGTGCATGTCCAGATATCTGATATTGGCTGTAAGCATCACCACCTGGCCGGCTTTGGGAACACTTTCCGCTTCAACTCGTCCGTCAGAATGGATAATATCTATGTCACCAGACTGCCATTCTATTTTGAAGGGATACCCCGGGACACTTTCTACAAGCTTAAGATCAGATTCCACGCAGCTAAGGCTTTCATTTTCAGAAAGAATTATCCATGAAAGCTCTTCCGACATTTCCTTATACAAAGCTTCTGCTTCACTCCTTGTGTAGGACTGTGCACTTACCTCGAAATCAAAGTCGCCGTAATCAATTCCATTAATACCTTTTGCTTCCACATATCTGGTCTCGCTGCTCTCTTTGTAGTCAGGTCTTATCATCTTGTTTTCCTCATCAAAATCAGTATTCCTTTTAGCTGAAATGCTACTGATAAGGGCAAGAACTGCACCAAGAGTTACGATCATTAAGACTATGCTTATTTTTTGAATGTAGTAGGATTTTAGTTCAGCCTTGACATTTGGCTTTGAATGAAGAGTCTTCAAATACTCGTTGACCCTTCTTTTACTAAGAGATCTTAAAAAGAATTTGTTTTCAGATAAAAATCTTCTGTAGATAAATGCACCTATTTTATCGTAGGCCCGCTGTATTCCGGTGTGCTTTAAGTCATCAGGAAGTTCCTCCTCCGAAGACAGCAGGTACAAAAGTCCCATATAAAGTGGGATTACAAGATATATAATTATTTTCATCCGCCCTCCCTATATTTCTATTGCAATGATTTTTTCTATCATGAGATAAGAAACGCCATACAGAATAAGGCAGGCCGTCATTACCAGTATTCCAAAGATATTTCCATAAAGCGGATCCAGAAATCCCGGATTGGTAACGCCGACATAGGCTATAATCCCAAAAGGAACAAGCTCCATTATCTGTGCCTCCATCCTTTTTGCGGCAATAAGCACATCTATCTCGTTCTCAACTTCTATTGTCCTGCCTATGACATTCACTGATCTTTCAATAATCTCTGTCATGTTTCCGCCACTTCTTTTTGCCACAGAGAAAACTCCTGCAAATTCCCGGATATCTCTGTTTTCACTGCTGATTCCCAGTTCCTTTATCATTGTTTCTATAGGAATATTATTCTTTATCCCCAGCTCTATCTTCTGAAGTTCTCTGCAGATAGGCGAGTTTTTTCCATAAAGAAGTCGCATGTCTTTCTTTGCTTCGATAAAGGAATTTTCTATGGAATATCCCGCTTTCTGGGCAGTAGATACCGACATCATGGCATCCTTGAACTGCACTCCCAGTTCATGATTCTCCATTCTCTTCTTTTTTTCTTTTTGTAAAACAATCAGGAAAATAGCAAGCGGCATAAGGAAAAATGCCACGGTAAAAGATCCGTAAAAAAGCCTCCCGACGGCTGTTATAATTATGATTCCTCTGATTATCAGCGGTGCATCCCTTGCGGAAAACTTACAGGCTAAGACCCGCTGATAGAAGTTTTTCATTATTGCGAAGTTCATTCAGCTTTTTCCACTCCCCTCTGATTTTCATATTTTCATCCACTCCCAGTTCTTCAAATCTGAAAAGCGGTACAAGCTCAATTTCTCCGGTATTTTTATCAAGATTCCCGGTAAGCTCACATACTTCAAGAACTTTTCTTGTTTTATCCCGAAGTCGCCCAAGCTGCACTATTATGTCTATTCCGGAAGCTATCTGTCCTCTTATTGCAGATAATGGTATATCCATTCCCATGAGAACCATTGTTTCCAGACGGGAAAGCATATCTCTTGCGCTGTTGGCATGACCTGTTGACATTGAGATGTGACCGGTATTCATAGCCTGCAGCATATCAACACATTCCTCACCTCTGACCTCGCCCACGATGATACGTGTCGGTCTCATTCGGAGAGATGATTTGATAAGATCTCTGATCGTGATTTCCTTACAGCCTTCTACATTTGCGTTTCTGGTTTCCATGCGGACAATGTTGGGAACATGCCGTATCTGCAGCTCAGCGTTATCTTCGATCGTGATTAATCTGTCGTCTTGTGGAATACTATCTGATAGAGCATTCAGAAAGGTGGTTTTCCCGGAACCGGTACCACCGGAGATAAAGATATTGTAGCCTGCTTTTACAAGCGTTTTCAGGTAATCCGAAAGTTCTTCGGTAATGGATCCGATTTCAATCAGTTTGTCCATAGTTATTGGATTATCCGGAAACCTTCGTATAGTGATTATCGGTCCGTTGAGAGCCACGGGTCCAAGTACAATATTCACACGGGAACCGTTTTCAAGTCTTGCATCTACAATGGGGGAGGATTCATTCACCACCCTGTTGCATTTGCTGACTATCTGTTGGATAACGTCCTCCAGCTTTTCTTTTGATTCAAAACTCATATCGTATTTAAAGAGCCTGCCATCCTTTTCCACAAATATGTTGTCCGTCCCGTTAACCATGATTTCCGTAACCGAAGGGTCATCCACCAGATGCTGCAGGACATCCAGCTTTCTAATGGAGTAAAACAGCTCTTTTCGAAGTTTCAGCTTTTCCTCAATAGAGATATTTCTGCTCCTTGATACCTTAAGGATATGCCTGTCTATCCGCGAGAGCATCTCCTCATCATCCACATCCCTGGAAAAATCCATCTCTGCCAAAATGCCATCTTTTATAATCTTTTTCAGTTCATCACGGCTCATTGTTTTATGCCTCCTTGTGACTGCATCAGGTACTTTGACTGAAGATCTCTCGATTTTCCAACATCAGCTACTATCAGTCTGCCCATGTCAAATTCCTCTGTATGTTCCAGCTCTGCGGTAAAAATATTCATCCTCTCCATAGGATTTTTCCCCTGACACGAAAGCGAAACGACAGTGTCACATGCCTTTAATAGCTCCGGCAAAAGCCCCATTCCTTCCACAATATCAAGAACAAGGATTTCATATTTTCCTGTTTCTTCAATCGCTCTTATAAGCCTAAGGTAATCCTCGGCTGTTGCATCGCGGATCTGACCGTCTGACACAGGCACAAAATCAAATTTGTTATATTTTCTTGCTGCTTTTTCCAGATAGATGGAAAACTTTTCGGGTTCACATTTTGAATAATACATAAGATCAGAAATATTCTCGGCATATTCATCCGCCCTTAGCTGCTGCAGACTGCAATATGAATCATTGTTCAGATACAGACTTCTGTGTTCCCGGGCCATTTCCTCAGTAAAATCAAGTGCCGCTCCTGTCTGAATTATGCTTCGTACAGGCGTATAAAAACCTATGAGCTTCATATTATGTTTAGTGCTGCACCTAAGACCCGGTGAAATAATCCCCGGCATTTCCAGACACATGGAAAGAATGCTTTCTGCTATTTTTTCGCCGCTCTGATATTTCAGGGTTCTTTTTATATTCAGACCCTCGTCAGCACCAAATGCGCATTCATCTTCTCTAAGGCCCATAAACTTTTCTTCAAGTATCAGAATATTTTTAAAACCTTCTATTATTTCCCAGGAAAAAAGCTTTTCCGATATGATAAGAAGTGCATCTTTCCTGTGTTCAAATTCTGCAAGCAGCCCGGGATCTGTAAATTCAGAGATTTCAAATGGAATACTCAGAAATTCCCTTAAAAAGCTGTCCATTTTTTTGCAGTACTTTTCATCCCGGTCGCATATGACCAATTTATTCTTTTTCATTACAATTCCTTATTAAAAACTAAGTATACAATGGGTATTTGTGACCAGCAGAACACTGATCAGTATTGGCAGTGCAAAATGAATTGTCTGCCTGAAACTCTTTTCCAGAACGATTTTGATAATTCCAATTATCGCTCCAATTACAAATGATAGCACCACTGCTGAAAGCAGCTCTTCACTTGATAAAAACAGTGCTATTACCATAAACAGTTTGATGTCTCCGGCACCAAGGCCTCCCAGCTTATAAACCGGAAGCATTGCTATCAGCATTACCGCAGCCCGAATCAGTTTCATAAAAAGCGGTTCAGGCGAAACATCAATAAAAGCCGTTGCTATTCCTCCCAAAACACCAAGGAGCAGCCACTTGTTGAAAATTTTCTGTCTGCAAAGATCAGTAATAGCCGATCCTGATACAAGACAGTACAGTATTGGTATTGCCATTTTTTCACTCTTTCTTTTTTAACAAACGATGATATCTAAGAGAAACAGACCTCCCAGCATGTTAAAGTGAAGAGCCGGCTTAAAGCATATGAATGCTTTTATGCAGACTGCAGCAAGACGAACAGAAGGAACAGGGCGATTGCCGAGCCAGCCATTTCACTTACTGATTTGTGGGAATTTCTCTGTGTTGAGAATCAACGCTGATGATAATATCAGCCGAAAAAAATAAAGTCAACAGTCGATTCTGACCTTTGAAATTATTATTAAAAATTTCATTTTTTCAAAAACAAAAGAAAAATAGCCGAACTTTGCATTTTTTAAAAACACCCGTTCGGCTATGTATAAACTATAGTAGAAAAACAATTTAAAATTTTTTTTTATTAATTTTTGTACTTAATCTTTTGAAATTTTTTTACGCCATGAATCCCCTGTTGGAAGTTTCCGCGGATACAGTCTCAGTGAGTTTTCCCCTGCCGTAAGTAAGACCCGCGTATACCTTCGGTACATTTATCATAATGGATTTTTCTTTGTCGTACTGCTCCAGCTGAACATACGCTTCATGAAGATTATTGAATGTCTTTCTCACATGGGGAATGATTTCATCATTGTTTTTAGCAACAGCCTTGATAAGCTGCTTTTTTTCAAATAAGTACAGTCCCAGGAGATTCTTTCCCAGCTCATAGCTTATATCAAGCGAATGGATAAGCTCATCAATGCAGTTCATTGCCCTACCAAGTCCCTCGGCAAAGCCTGTCATATCTCCGGTGTTGAGTGCACATTCCGCTTCATCGATATAATCCAGAACCATTTCATAAAGAATCGTGATCATCTGGGTTTTATTGGCCATTGTGATACGTCTGGTATATGCCTGTATTTTTTCCTGTGTCATAAGCTGATTTACCTCTTTAAATCTTACTGAAGAAGCTGCAATATCTGTGAAGGTCTCTGATTTGCCTGAGCCAGCATACTGGTTCCTGCCTGCGAAAGCACCTGCTGCGTTGAGTAAACCGTCATTTCCTCAGCCATATCTACGTCCATTATTCTTGAATAAGCCGCTGTCATATTCTCACCTGTTGAATTCAAGTTGCTGACAGTATGCTCAAGTCTGTTCTGGTACGCACCAAGTCTGCTTCGAATATCAGAAATCTTCTGTATCGCTTTGCTTATGTCTTCGATTGCATCATCAACGCCTGTGTAAGGAGCTGTTTCACCTTTTTCCTTGGAATCTCCGAATATTCCGTCAAGCTTTATTCCTGCCTGAAGAGATGAAAGTAGCGGAGTCCCGTTTTTAGTATCATCAAGAACATTATTTATCTTGTTCTGCCATTTTTCTTCTATGAAATACTCATTGTCAAAATTTCTGAGCTTATCGAGGTAAGGTATGGGGTTACCAACTGTATCCTTCTCATTTTCTATTCTGTCGATGTCCTTTACAACTGACATATAACGATCTTCCCAAATCGCATAGATTCTGGAATTCTTGTCAGATTCAGAAAGCTCTACATCCTGTCTTATAGCCTGAACTTTTGCTGCAATATCTGCATCAACGTTTTCATATGTGCCATTATCTATCTCAGTCTTTGTATAATCTGCAAATTCCTTTAGATGATCTCTGCACTCCAGAATCTTTTTCCACTCCTCTTCTGCGAGGCCTTCATCAGGAAGATTGATGTTATTCTTTGGATCTGTGGTAATCTTATTCAGATTTGCTGCCACATCATCCTTAATTGTTCTTGTAAAATCAAGGTACTGAATTCCAAGGTTTGCAAGCGTAACCTTAGGCATACGAACATCAAGTGTCTGGCCTTCATTTGCACCAACCTGCATTGTCATGGCGCCCTTTGCTGTAAGCTCAAGGAAAATCGCCTGTCCATCCAGTTCCTTGTTGACCTTAAGTTCTATTTCACGACCATCTTTTACTGCAATCTTAACAAGATCACCGTCAGCTGTGACCTTAGCATTTTCCATATAGATATCAGTTGTGGTTATTCCCTTATAAGTTGAAATTCTCTTGACCTGAAGTGTTATTTCATCTACGGAATGTCTTCCATTGTCCCTGTCATCTTCATTGTCATAAAGAGTTATCTCACCGGTGATCTCATTATATCTGGTATAAATACCCGCTATTCTGTAATCTCCGGGAAGCATGGAATCAGAATAACTGTTGACGGTAACTGCCTGATCTGTCTCCCAATTATATTTGGTTGGATCAGTACTCGTATTGACCAGGGCATAGCCTCTGAGATCAAAGGTACCATCAAGAAGAACCTGTCCGTTAAACTCAGTAGCATCGGATATACGAGTGATTTCATCCTTAAGCTGGATTATTTCATCCTGGATATTGACGCGATCGTCTGCACTGTTGGTTCCGTTTGCAGCCTGGATTGCCAGTTCGCTCATTCTCTGAAGAATGGAATGAGTTTCCGTAAGAGTACCGTCTGCACTCTGGATAACGGATATACCGTCACCTGAATTGTTTCCGGCAACCTTCAGAGATTTGATCTGGGCATTCATGCGTCTGGAAATTGCAAGACCTGATGGATTATCCTTTGCATTCGCAATCTTTAATCCACTGGATAGTCTTTCAATTGATTCTGAAAGCCTGTTATCATTTGAAACAAGCGCATTGTTTGCTATCATTGCGGAAATATTGTAGTTAACTTGCATTGATGACCTCCTGCTAAAAAATTACACAGCATGTACAAAGATTCCTGCCATCCTTAGCAATAACCTACTATCGGAAAATCCGTTTTCCGCACCCTGTATCGCACTGCCCGGATCGGTCTGGCGATACATGATACCTATATTCTGAGCACTTGCATCAAGCTCAGGTTCGCTGTTTTGTAACTCATAAATAAATTTATCCCGGACATCCTCCATGTATTCCTGAATCTCCTGATTCTTCTGAAGCGATGAGGAAAAAATTCCTTTTACCTCACCCTCTTCCACGGTCATAGCCATGGAAATGCGTCCGTAATATACTGTTTCAAGACTTGCTTCCAGTTTTGATCCCTGTGTTTCATCCTCTCTCAGGGTTACATGCATTGAAACCCTTCTTCCATCTACTTCCACCGGGATTTCGAAGCTTCCTCTGTCCGCCATCTTTGTGGCTACTGATATCTGCTTCTGCATAAGATGTATGGCCTTCACATCAATATAGGAATCCGGACCATCATCTTCTGTAAGTATTTCATCAAGCTCATACGAGAGTTCCATCAGATGATCCTTATAGGATGACTTGTAATCATCAGCATCCGTAAGTTCATCAACCATTTCCTTCTCTGTTTCCTTAAAAGCAAGGTGGGCAATCCTTTCAACCTGATCAAAAATACTGTTTCTGCCTCTCCTGCCTGATCTTAAGGACATGATCGCCTGAAGATTAGCTGCACTTATCTCTATTCCAAATTTCTTAAGATCATCCTCAGCAGCACCTGCATCACTTCTCTCAATAATCTGTCTTGTCTGCTTAGTCTGCTCACTGTAGTACTGATTCTCAATTTCCTGACTGAGCTGTTCTGCTGCCTCTCTTAGCTTATCTGCAAGCTCATCAAGAAGAGTATCCTCTTCGGGCTTTGCCATTGAAAGCTTTTCAGGCTCAAGATTGTCATAGACAACATCAGCTTTTTCACTGTAGTATCTGAACGCTGTTTCAATCTGGCTGTCAATTGTTTTTACTGTAGTTTCCTTTGCCTCAACGCTGAGCAGAGAATCATCGATCTTAACATCCATACCCTTTGTCTTTTTCTTTAACGTTCTTGAAGCAGACAAAAGATTTCCGATCGTCATCTCAGCTCCGGTCTCCAGAACCGCACCGATTGCCGCGTTATCTGTTTTTTTAAGCTGATGGAAGAGTCTGTAAATACCTATATAACTCTCCTTCTCTTCAGGTGTTATTTCGGCATTTTTCTCGAGTTTATAAAGGAACTTTGCATATTTTTCTTCGCGCTTTGAAGAATCCTTATCGCCATCTGACAGATTCTGAGACAACTCATCTATAGTCATCTTCAGTGGATTCTGATCGTTTCTGATCATATTCAGCACAGCGGAAGGTTTTAGTTTTTCAAGAACATTCATGAGTTTCTCATCTACGGTTCTTACCTTTTCGATGTTTTCCTCATTTATTTCCATACGGTTGTATCCAAGGATACGAACAACTCTCTTATTTTCTTCATTTACTTCCTGACCCAGGTCCTTAAGAATATCAGTTACATTCCTGAATGCTTTCCTGATGTTATCGCCAAGATCCGCTCTGGGAGCTGTTCCAACTGCTTCATAGGTTGCCCCTGCCTTTTCGTATCTGAGCTTAAGCTGATAACCGCTTTCAATGATACTTCCAAGATCTTTCTTCTCATCAGGCTCAAGCTTTCCGATTATTCCCAGAGGGTATGTGGTAAACTCCTGAACTTTGGCTGTTGTTTCTTCAAATAACATATATTTTGAAGATGCATTTTCAGCTGCCTCAGGAAAAAGACTTTTTCCAATCTCTTCAATCTGCGCATTAAGCTCACCTATCAGTTTGCTGATAGGCTCTGTATCTATCTCAATACCCTTGTCGATAAGGCGCAGGTTTGTGCTTATGCTCATCTTGAGTCTTACTTCCTCAAGCTGCATTCTTGCTGTTAAAAGCTCCTGATCTGTATTTCCTGCGGCTTCTTCCTGAATCACAGGAACATTTTCCATATTCTCATCATGTACTGCGAACAGATTTTTCAGATTATACTCAATATTTCCCCTGATTAATCTATCCACATCGGCGTTTGTTATCACCTTTGTATGATCAAAAATATAGGCAGCCTTCTGTAAATTGTTCTCCGAATCCTCTGCCTTCCCCGATGCTGCAGGTTTCTTGTCCGCTATTGCTCTGGCTGCTGCCTCTATAACATCATCCTCATTAAGAGGAAGCTCTATTTGAGAAAGTTCATGAATCTTTGAAAGGTTCTCCCTGGTAAGCGGGATTGACTGCTCTATCATCCACTTTGCTTTTCCGGTGTTATCCTCATTCACTTCCAAACCGGCTTCTTCTATTATCTTATTTGCCTGGTCCCTGATTCCTTCAAAGTCAAGAAAATCTGCTTTCTTGGCATAATATCCTTCTGTTTCAAGGGCGATGAACCCTCTGCCTCTGCTTCCCTGTCCGTTTGTGGCATGCTTTGCCATATACAGATTGTCCATTGTTGGCTCGAGGTCGTTTAAAGTCATATATTTTAAGGCTTCATCAGACAGCTCTGTCACATCCTCCATTTTTCTTATTGTTTCCATGACATCATTGGTATTATCTTCTGTTACCGGAATGTCATTCTTATGGAAGGATGAGGCTATTTTATCCGCAAGTCCCTGATTCCCTGTGATTTTCTTAAGTTCCACCGCACTAAGGTCATCATTAAAGCCCACAATCTCTTTGCCCGACTGAGCAAGAGTGGCCTTAATCTTATCCAGAATAGTAACGGTCTCATCTGCATTTGTTTCAGAAAGGTCGAAACCTTCCTCTGCTCCCTTGGCAAAATCCTCGGGTGAAAGAGTATTTGCCATCAAAGACATATAATTGTGACGAACATTCATCTCACTGTTCTGAGCTTCTGTCATGATGTCACTCTTTGTCTTTTTACCTTCACCATAGGCATTATTAGAAAACAGACTGCTATTTAAATCCACTGAAAAAGCATTCTGTGTCTTTGATACACTCTGATTATTAAATGTCAAAATATTGCCTGCTTCCGTGCTGACTTTGGATTTTTCGAAATCGGATTCCATTCCTGCTATAGTTCC
The DNA here is from genome assembly GCA_947168335.1 of uncultured Butyrivibrio sp. Taxonomy (GTDB): domain Bacteria; phylum Bacillota; class Clostridia; order Lachnospirales; family Lachnospiraceae; genus Butyrivibrio. The sequence continues at coordinate 20,989 of CAMVLM010000001.1, forward strand.
TAAATTTACGTTCATTCTCTTCTCCGATTTTTCTAAATGAATATACAGAAAAAAGGTGATAGACATCATTAAGACATCTGTCACCTTTTATTTCGGTCCGATTATTTAATTTCTTAAGGCAGGTTTATTTGCTCTTTTTTGTAGAAGCCTTTTTTGTTGTTTTTGCTGCCTTTGCAGGAGCCTTGGTTGCGGGCGCTGCTTTCTTGGCTGCTGCCTTTTTCTCTTCCTTAACTGCCTCAGGATTCTGGAAAACGAATACCTCTGCACCATAAGGAGGAATTGTCATTGTTATGCTGTAATCCTTGTAATCGCAAAGTCCGGGCTCAGCCTTGATGGAATCCGGAATCCCTGAACCACATCCTGCATATTTCTTGTCAGCACTGTCAAGAACATGCTTGTATGTACCTGCGAAAGGAACACCTACCTTATAATCAACAACTTCCATGGGAGTGAAGTTGATTACAAACAGCACGTTGTCCTTGCCATTAATTGCTCTTCTGTAGAAGCTGTAAATGCTGTGATCTGAATCATCGGCATTGATCCATTCAAATCCGCCCCAGTCATTATCTACTTCGTACATTGCAGGATATTTTCTGTAAACTTCCAGAAGATCTCTGACGTAGTCCTTCATTCCTCTGTTAAGATCTTCCTGAAGAAGAAACCAGTCGAGCTCTCTCTTTTCGCTCCACTCTCTCTCCTGTCCGAAATCCTGTCCCATGAACAGAAGCTTCTTACCGCTGTGGCCAAACATGAATGTATAGCCTGCACGAAGATTCGCATATTTATCAGTTTTGTAGCCGGGCATCTTCTCAAGCATAGAGCACTTAAGATGTACAACCTCATCATGAGACAACGGAAGAATATAATTCTCTGCGTTGTTATAACTCATTGCAAAGGTCATCATGTGATGTGCGCCCTTACGGAAATAGGGATCAAGCTTCATGTATTCACAGAAGTCATGCATCCATCCCATGTTCCACTTAAATGTAAAGTTAAGTCCGTCATCCTCAACAGGTGCTGTTATCTTAGGCCAAGCTGTAGATTCCTCAGCGATCATCAGGATCTGAGGATATGTACCTCTTACAACACTGTTCAGATGTTTGAAGAACTCGATTGCTTCATAATTCTTATTGCCGCCATCCTTGTTAGGAACCCACTGTCCATCGCGTTTTCCGTAATCAAGATAAAGCATTGATGCTACTGCATCTACTCTGAGACCGTCAACATGGAACTCCTTGATCCAGAAAAGAGCATTGGCAATAAGGAAATTCTTGATCTCATTTTTGCCAAGATTGAATATCTTGGTACCCCAGTCAGGATGTTCACCCTTTCTCGGATCGGGATCTTCGTAGATACATGTACCGTCAAAACAGCCAAGTCCGAATTCATCAGGACAGAAGTGTGCAGGTACCCAGTCAAGGATTACGCCTATTCCGTTTTTATGTAAAAGATTAACAAGATACATAAAATCGGTTGGCTCACCATAACGTGATGTAGGTGCATAATAACCCGTTACCTGATATCCCCATGATCCGTCAAAAGGATGCTCAGCTATACCGATAAGTTCGATATGTGTGTATTTCATCTCCTTGAGATATTCGACGATTCTGTCTGCGAACTCTCTGTAATTGTAAAAACCATCCTCGGTTCCGTCAGGATGCTTCATCCATGAACCGATGTGACACTCGTAGATGGCAATGGGCTGTCTGTTGACGTCCTTGCCCTTTAAAGAATCAAACCACTTCTCATCACTCCACTTGAACTTGGAAAGATCTGTGGTTCTTGATGCATTACCGGGACGAAGTTCAGCATAATTTGCATAAGGATCAGCCTTATACAGCTTCCTTCCATCCGGTGTATATATCAGGTATTTATACAACTCCCCTGTACCAACTCCTGGTATAAAAAGCTGATATATTCCCATGTTTCCTTTTCTCTCCATAGGATACATGGTTTCATCCCATCCGTTGAATGAGCCGATTACATGGACAGCTGCCGCATTGGGAGCCCAAACAGCAAAAAACATTCCCTTTACGCCATTTTCTTCTGAAACGTGTGCTCCAAGTTTTTTGTAAATATCGTAATGCGTTCCCTGTCCAAAAAGATACTCATCTGCATCGGAAATAAAAACTGTCTGCCCCATAATTCTCCCTCTTTTAGAAATATAATTTATACTTACCTATTATAGCATAAAAAAGGAACAGACCAACATACAGCCTGTTCCTTTTTGATTATTTTAGTGAAGAAAATCCTTTTCTCGAAGAATTATCATATCTGATTCATCGAATCGTTTCCTTAAAAGCACATCCACAACGTGTCCTACTGATCGCTTATTTGCATAGTATATGGCATCATCAACCATTTCCTTAACCTCAGATACCGTAACTTCATGATCCAATGTCTGTCTCTCAGAAATATTCTGATGGAGTGCAAGTATTCCGAGATTATCTATTACATATTCTTTTTCCAATGCATACTGCTTTGCGTAGGCAACAAGAGCATCATCATCAAGAGCTTCGATATCTACTCTTACATTGAAACATTTTTTGAGGTCCGGATACTTATCCAGAAGTCTGTCTATGTCATCCTTGGTATCCTCAATTACCACAATGTAACCCTTGTTCTCAATCTGGAGCTGCTTCAGAAGTGTGGCTACCGTGTCTTCCTTAAGGTCTGCTGCTCTTCTGATTATCAGAGCACCGTTGACTATCTTCTCCAGGATAGTGCTTACCGAGCGCTTGTTCAAAGTTATGGCGCTGATCATTGCAACCTTTCCTGAGAAATTGGAATCCGTAGACTGTATCGCCTTGATCAGTCCCTTAGCAAGATTCACGGTTCCTGCACCTTCCTCACCTGTAACTATTGCGTTATTGGTATAGGCTGCCATACTTAAGTTATCAATGGCTTCTATTATTTGTTTTCTTGACTTGCGATGGTGGATATAGGGACCAAACAGTTCCTTTTCCTCGGGTGTCATGACTCTGACACGGGTCTCCATATCCTTTTCTTCCTTTTCGGAAACATGCTCCGGCTTCTTCGAATCTGAAACCTTTTCTTCAGAAGCTTTATCCTCTTCCGAAGGCATTTCAGGCTCTTTTTCTTCTGCCTGCTCCTGCGCTGTCTCTTCAGATTCTTTCTCTTCAACTGAAGTATCTTCTTCAGCAGCTTTTTCTGTTTCTTCAGATACGGCCTCTTCTACTTCAGAAGCCTCAATAACTGTGGTGTTTCCAAAGTCGACCTGTGCTGCCTCGGGATTGTTTTCCGCGTTGAATTTAATTTCTTTTACACCGGCGGGAGCATCTGCTTCTTTAGCATCTTCAGTGAAAGTCTCTTCACTCTCAAGATCCTCATCATCAGGATACTCTGCTGCCAGCTCTTCATCACTTGGATAATCCTCAGTGACCTCTTCTGTAATCTCTTCTTTGGTCGCCTCGGGTTCATCTTCTTTATAAGCATCTGCAAATTCAAGATCTTCACCGGAAAGCTGAACCATGGACTGGGTATTCTGAAGATCCTCAACAGGCTTTATCTCCTGGATATCTTCTTTTATAGCTGCTCCAACCATGTCCTTTGCAGCCATCCTTACTTCCTGAGGATCTGCACCGGGCCTTAAAACTTCCTTAATTGCTTCTTTTCCGGTCTCCTCCTGCATAAGAGGATCGATCAGATTCTCGTCGAAGTCCTTAAACAGTTCACCTGTTTCCTGGGCAACAAGCTTTTTAACGTTCTGAAGCTGCTTCTGCTGCTGATCTTTTTTATAGGATTCCCAATCGGATAAAAGATCATTAATACTTATCTGACCTGTAATCTGCTGCTCTACCTGCTTCTCATCATCAATAGCCATACTGATCTGGCCGTCGTAGTCCTGAGAAAGCATTTTGTCAAAATGATTATTGATCTTGTAACGGACATTGGGACGTATTACAGCCCCAGGGACCTCATCCTGGAGAGGTTCATCCATAAATACTGCGCCTTTGAAAAGTGCATGCTCACTATATGTTGATGCAGCAATGTTCGCTGCTATTTCCTTATCCTTAAGTTCCTCTGCAAGAGGTGTCTTCTTTACAGGTTTTGGCTCTGTACGGGCTTCAGTAACCTCTTCCTCGTCAGGCTCCTGTATTTCCTCAGATTCAACTGTTTCATCAACAGTCTCTGCCTCGGGCTGATCACCTTCTTCAGGTAACTCTTCCTCTTCAGTCAAAGCTTCTGTTTCAGGCTCTGTTACTTCTTCTTGTACCTCTCCGCCATTGTCTGCGGTATCCTCGTAGAAAATCTCTGACATTGTCTGCTGCTGTGGCACACCAATGTCTCCGGTGGTGTCGTACATCTCGCCTGTACTGTACTGAGCTTCGTCCTCTTCATTATAGACCTGAGGTCCATGAGCATCTGCAAAAAGAGCTGCCTCAGGACTGTCAGTAAGCACTTCCTTAAGATTCTCTGCAATCTCCTTCTGAAGATCGACTGTATTATAATCTCCCACATTTACTGTAGGAACTTCGTAATCTGATGCATCCTGAACAGACTGCTGGGGCTCTTCAGGAGCGCTCCAAACCTGTGTATCCTGGTTATAGACATCCTGAACCTGTCCCTGCTGCGGCATCTCCTGCATCTGGTCGTACTGACCATCAGTCTGATACCCCTGATCGTACGGATCCTGATACTGCTCGCCAAGAGATGAAAGCTCCTGTGTAGGAGCATCTATATCATATTGGACTGCCTCATTTATCTCAGCCTGCGGAATCTCTGCAGTAGGTGTCTGTGCCAGATCGCCAGCCTCGAAATTCTCAGGAATCTGAGGTATTTCCTTCGTAGGTGTCTTGGTACCGGCCTGAACATCCCTTCCCATTACAGGTGCCGATACTTCTGGCGCACTGATGGTACCGCCTGTTTCAGCCTTATATTTCTGATAAGCAGCCTTCTGCTCCGGTGAAAGTGGCTCATGGAGTGATTTAAGCTCCAGTGCCTTCATGACAAACCTTCCCTCTCTCATATAAAGGAAAAGCTCATCACATTCTTCTATACATTCGGTTGTGAGACCTACTCTGTGGTAAAGATAAGCCAGTTCGTAAGCCCACTTCTCGTTATAATCGTGCTTCTTATACTCCTCAAGTACCGCAATACGCTCTTCGAGGCTGACCTCCTGAGCTTCGTACAGCTTGTACTGAAGGATATATCTTGCTGTATTTCTGGGTGCAAGTCTTACAAATTCCTTGTAATACTCAACAGCCTGAACAAACTCACCCATTGCTATGGCCAGTTCACACAAAGAGTAAACTATCTCTCTTCTAGTGGGCATTCTGTCATAAGCAAGAAGCAGGATATCACGGCTCTCCTCAAGCCTTCTGTTTACTTTGTAAAGGTCACTTATTGCACACAACATACCGACACTCTTAACCCTTTTCCAATCAATGGTGTCGGCAATTCGTACTGCATCCCCAAAACGCTGTGCCTTTATCAGCGATTTAATTTCCTCTGCTCTGATTTTATATTCTGTTTTATCCAAAATATTGTCCTCTAAAACTTTTTCATACTACATCTAGTGTAAGTTTAGCACACGCCCTATGCTATGTCAAAAAATGAAAGGATGAAATGCCGCGTAATTACGCGGTTTTTGTTGAATTTTTCCCCTGTAACATTGTAAACTAAAGAGGATTATTATATGTGAACATTTCATTAATTTTATTGATAATTATATTTACAGAGGTGAATAGATGCCAACATTAGGATGTGCCTCCGGTACGAAGGCTGTCATTGAGAAATACAATCTGAGCATTCAGAAAAAGTTCGGCCAGAACTTTCTTATTGATGACTCCGTTTTGAACGGAACTGTTGAAGCCGCAGGCGTTACAAAGGAAGATACCGTATTGGAAATCGGCCCCGGAATCGGAACCATGACTCAGTATATCGCTGAGAGTGCCGGAAAAGTAATCGCTGTGGAAATCGACAAAATGCTCATACCAATCCTGGCTGACACATTATCTTCCTATGATAATGTAAAAGTAATCAATCAGGATATTCTTAAGGTAAATATTGAAAAGATCGTTCAGGAAGAAAATGGTGGAAAGCCCATTAAAGTTGTCGCAAATCTTCCATATTACATAACCACACCTATACTTATGAGACTTCTTGAAAGTGAGCTTCCAATAGAAAGTATCACCGTTATGGTTCAGAAGGAAGTCGCTGACAGAATGGCAGAAGGCCCTGGTTCCAAAGATTATGGTGCGCTTTCACTTGCAGTTCAGTACTATACTGAGCCAACCATGGTTCAGGTAGTTCCGCCGAGCTGCTTTATACCACAGCCCGGTGTTGATTCAGCCGTGATCCACTTAAAGTGCCACAAGAATCCTCCGGTTGATGTCACTGATTCGAAATTTATGTTTTCCGTAATAAGAGCAGCCTTTGCCCAGAGAAGAAAAACACTTTCAAACGGTGTAACAAACGGAAATCTTGGTTTAACAAGAGATCAGGTTGCAGGAGCTTTGGAAGAGATGGGACTTAATCCTTCCATTAGAGGCGAAAAGCTCAGCCTCGAGGATTTTGCAAAACTGTCAAATATCCTCTATCCACTTGTAAATAAGGAATAATTGAAATGATTTTTGAGACACATGCCCATTATGATGATGAGGCTTTTGACGAAGACAGATACACTTTACTTGAATCCATGACGGATCATGGAATAGGAACAATAGTTAACGCAACAGCCAGCAGACGCACAGTAGAAAAGTCGCTGGAGCTTGCACATAAATATCCCTTTGTTTATACAACAATAGGTGTTCATCCAAGTGACAGTGCTGAGATGGATGAAGAAGAGCTTAGTTGGCTCGAAGAGATGTGCGGTGACGAAAAAGCCGTAGCTGTAGGCGAAATCGGACTTGATTATCACTATGATGAGCCCTCCAAAGAAATTCAAAAGAAATGGTTTGAGGCACAGATAGAACTTGCAAGGAAGGTCAAGCTTCCGATAATTGTCCACTCCAGAGATGCTGCCAAAGATACAATGGATATTATGAAAAATCTGCACGCAGAAGAAATCGGAGGAGATATCCACTGCTTTTCCTACTCGGTTGAAGTAGCCAGAGAATACCTCAATATGGGATTTTACATCGGAGTCGGAGGTGTCATCACCTTTAAAAACGGAAGAAAACTCAGAGAAGTTGTGGAATATGCACCAATAGAACAGATAGTTATTGAGACCGACTCCCCCTATCTTTCTCCCGAACCTTTCAGAGGGAAAAGAAACTCTTCTCTCAACCTGCCTTATGTAGTTGATAAGATCGCTGAAATAAAGGGATTAACCCCTGAAGAAGTCATAGCTGTTACTGAGAATAACGCAAGAAAACTGTATAATCTTTAATTCATAACAAAAGCCCTTCCGACCGGAAGGGCTTTCACTATATTAATATGCTTTTTTCAAAATGTTATGTACAAGGGGTGCGATCAGCCAGATAAGCCACATGCGTCCCCATTCGCCAAACACGAATCCGCCTACAAAGAAGATTAGTGTTACTATCTGCCAGTAGCTTCCCATAATGGCATCCATTAAGGGATTTCCTGTCTCTGCCTTCTTATGTTTCTTATACTTTTTAGCTTTTACTTCTTTATCATCATTATCAATCTCAACATTAATTCTAACTTCCCTGACATTGCCTTCAGAATCTTCTGACTCAATGCCTGTCTTGCCGTTTAAGGAAAGAAGTGTTCTGAATGCGCTTTCCTTAGCACCGGATGAGATTATAAGGAATACTCCAACGCTGACCATGATGAAGAGAAGTGTCGGTGCAACTCCTTCACTCAAAAAGTTATTGCTTGAAATGGAATCGATAATCGCAGCGGGGGCAACGCTCAAAATGCAAAGTGCGATTCCTGCTGCCAGCATTACCTTTTTATTGAACTGATTTTCAATCTGATCTTCCGTTATGTTTTTTACTGTGTAAGCATCGATTGAACAAAGCTCATTTGTTAAGAACTTCCATTTCTTAACCTTGCTTGTAGAAAGAATTATAAGACCTACACCACAAGCAACTGCTGCAAAAAGAAGGAGAAGTCCTGCTCCTGATGCAGCTTTTGAAACTATTCCAAGGACTGAAGCGGAATCCAGACCACCTGCCATAATAAGACCTATAGGTGATGCTGTACAAAGCATAATTCCCAGTGCCAGCATAAATCTGCTGGTCACAGCATCGGAAATGTAATCAATTGCTTCATCATATGATACATGACGTCTTTTCTCAGAATCGTTAGCTGCTTCATCCTTTGAAATTCCAAGGGATTCAGCTATCTCATTCAGATTACCAAACTCTGAAATAACAATTCCGATAGCTTCATTCTCGGGTTTACCCTCTGAAATCAGCTCATTGTACTTGTCCTCCATCATCATAAGGAGTTCCTGCTTTGCCCTTCTTACCTCTTCAGAATCAGGAAGGCTTGAAAACATTGTGTCTAAGTAATTTCTGATAGTATCCATTTTTATTCTCCCTCTATAAACCTTTCTATTACATCCTTAGTAAGTTGCCACTCGTCACATTTTTCTTTGTAATATTTCATACCCTCTTCGGTTATCTCATAATATGTCCGCTTCTTCCCATTTTCTGCTTCTCTGACATAAGATGTGACATAACCGTTCTTCTCCAGACGAGTAAAAGCCGAGTAAAGTGTAGTTTCCTTTATCAGATATTTTCCTTCAGATATGGCCTTGATATTCTTGGAAATATCATATCCGTAAGATGGGCCTTTCTTCAGGAAATATAAGATAATGGTATCATTGTATCCTCTAATAACATCACTGCTTATTTCCTGCATAAACTAATACCCTCATAAGATTGGTTACTATAACAAAGGATTTCGCTTGCGAAATCCTCGCGCGCAAGCGGTATTGCGAAGCAATAAGAAATATACCACGACTGTCGTACTATGACTGTTAAAGTAATCATAATACGTCTGTCGTAGTATGTCAACATATATCACATATTTTTTTATCTGACATCATAAGAGATGTACAGCCTCTCTCTTACCCCTTACTCAAACTGCTTGTTGTAAACTGATTCCCTGCAAAATTTCTGTTTTTTCAAGTACCTCTGAGACACTATTAACAGGTATTATCTCAAGATTATCCTTTACCTCATCTGCAACATAAAGCAGCTCATCATTGAACGCTTTACAAAACCTTTACAGTTGTCTAAGATAAATACATGATAATAGCATTAACATTGACATGTGTCAATGTTTTTTATTTTAAAATAAGAGAAAGGTATGAATATGGAAAAATTTAGTAAAATCGAATATCATCGCCCTGATATAGAGGTATTAAAAAAAGCTGTAGAGGATGCTACTTCAAAGATTCTTAATGCCAAGAGTTATCAGGAAGTAAAGGATGCGTATTATGCTCTTCAGGAGCGTGAGCAGGCGGATGAAACAATGTATACCCTGGCTTATGTCCGCAATACCATCAATATGAAAGATGAATTTTATGATGGAGAGATCAAATGGCTGCAGGAGGCTTTTGCTCAGACCATCCCCCAGTACAATGCTTTTCAGAAAGCTCTCACAACGTCACAATTCAGACCTGAATTCGAGGCTGAGTTTGGTGCCCAGCTCCTTAGGAAGCTTGATGCATCTTTAATGACAAGCGATGAGAAGATCATCCCCGAAACAATACGCTGCGAACAGCTTAGCCAGGAATACAGCAAGACAGCAGCCAGCGCAGTTACAGATTTCAGAGGAGAAAGCTGCAATTTTTACGGACTCCTTAAGCACATGCAGAGCACGGACCGTACAGAACGCAAGGAAGCCTTTGAGGCATGGGCAGCTCTTTATGAAAAGATCAGCCCCGAGCTTGAAGCTCAGTATGGAGAACTGGTAAAACTCCGCAATGAAATGGCTCTTAAGATGGGATTTAAGAGTTATACTGATATGGCTTATATCAGCAGAAACCGCTTTGACTATAAACAGGAGGATGCAGCAAAATTCCGCGAGCAGGTCAGAACGATTATCACACCTGCTGTTGCAAAGATACGTAAAATACAACAGGAAAAACTTGGTGTTGATAAGCTGTATTACTATGACGAAGAGCTGAATTTCCCGGATGGCAATGCAACTCCAATCGGAAGCGTACAGGAACTTGTTGATAAGGCGCAGAAAATGTACAGAGAAATGAGCGCTGAAACCGGAGAATTCTTTGATTTCATGAAGGAGTATGAACTCTTTGATCTGGAGACAAGACCGGGCAAGCATATGGGTGGCTATATGACAGCCATGCCTCTTTTCAAGGCACCATTCATCTTCAGTAATTTCAACGGAACTTCAGCAGATGTAGATGTACTTACCCACGAGGCAGGTCATGCATTCCAGGGATATCTTGCCATGAGATCTATTGAAGTGGATGCTCTTCGCGGCTCTACTGCTGAAATTAACGAGATTCACTCCATGTCAATGGAACACTTCGCATATCCCTGGATGGAACTGTTCTTTGGTGAAAACACAGAGAAGTATATCACCTCGCATCTTATGGGTGCGCTCTGCGTAATCCCTTATTTGGTAAGCGTTGACGAGTTTCAGCATGAGGTGTATTCACATCCTGAATACACAGCAGCTGACTGGAAAAGAACATGGCATGAAATTGAGCAAAAATACATGCCCTGGCGCGATTATGATGGAAATGAATTTTTGGAGTCTGGCGGCTTCTGGATGCAGAAACAGCACATCTTCCTTTATCCTTTCTACTATATCGAATATGCGATGTCACAGATCTGTGCTTTCCAGTATTATGGCCGCATGAAAGAAGACAGAAAGAAAGCCTGGGAGGATTATCTTAGCCTTTGCCGTGCAGGCGGAACCAAGGGCTATTTAGAACTCCTGAAAATTGGTAATCTTCTTAGTCCTTTTGAAGATGGTACTGTAGAAAAGAGTACATCACATGTAATCGAGGAACTTTCAAAGCGTTATATGGCATAAAAAAACAGAGCAGCTTAATCCGGATTAAGCTGCTCTGTTTATCTATTCATTGAATTCAGACAAGGTAAGTTTTCCGCTTGTGAGAGTCTTTTTTACATCAATTATTCTCTGGTTGGAAGATCCTCTGAATTTCAGGGAGATATCCTTCAGGTCAAGCTTGAATTCACCGTCCACAAGAACATCTATATTCTTCAGTATTTCAGGTGTATCCTCCGAGTGGCATCTTTTATTATTTGTATCATTCAGTTCTTCCCATAAATAGCCGCTATAGATCCATATGCTTTTTCCTGGAAGTTCATCTTTTATCCTTTTTATAAATGGGCTTATAACCTTCTGATTGACAATCTCCATAGGCTCGCCGCCAAGGATTGTAAGGCCTGAAACATAATCCGGTCTGAGGGAATCAATGATTTCATCTTCCACTTCTTTTGTAAACGGTTTTCCGAAATTGAAATCCCAGGTCTCTTCGTTGAAACAGCCCTCGCAATGATGGGTACACCCTGAGACAAAAAGGGATGTACGTACGCCAACCCCGTTTGCAATGTCCGTTGTCTTTATTTCACCATAATTCATCTGATTGCTTTCCTTTGCTAAAACAATAAAGGGAATAAAAAGGAGCTACCAAAATGATAGCTCCCCTCCCCACTTTATATACCTTTTCTCCGAAAGGGCGCTACAACTTCAATTAAAGATGAAGTACTCTTTCCTTTATTTCCTGTGTACGGCCCTGGTTCCAATACTGGGTTCCGATATAGCCACAGGTACGTCTTGCGACGTTCATCTTGGACTGATCCTTGTTTCCACAGTTAGGGCAAACCCAAACAAGCTTACCATCTGTGTCTGTCTCAATCTGAATCTCACCGTTATATCCGCAGCACTGGCAATAATCACTCTTGGTGTTAAGCTCAGCGTACATGATATTCTCGTAGATGTACTGCATTACTGCAAGTACAGCTTCGATGTTGTTGTTCATGTTAGGAACCTCAACATAACTGATTGCTCCTCCGGGTGAAAGTGCCTGGAACTCTGACTCAAACTTGAGCTTTGTAAATGCATCAATCTTCTCGGTTACATGAACATGATAACTGTTAGTGATGTAGTTCTTATCTGTTACACCATCTATAATGCCAAAGCGCTTCTGAAGTGCTCTTGCAAACTTATAAGTTGTTGATTCAAGCGGTGTTCCATAGAGACTGAAGGAGATATTTGTCTCTTTTCTCCATTTTGCACACTTGTCATTCATAAACTGCATTACACGAAGTGCAAAATCCTTACCAGCAGCATCTGTGTGTGTAACGCCCTTCATATACTTGGTACACTCGCAAAGTCCTGCGTAACCAAGTGAAATTGTTGAATAGTTGCCATAAAGAAGTTTGTCGATTGTCTCGCCCTTCTTAAGTCTTGCGAGAGCACCGAACTGCCACAAAATAGGAGCAACATCTGAAGGTGTTCCAAGGAGACGATTGTGTCTGCACATAAGAGCCTTCTTACAAAGCTCTGTACGCTCTTCCATAATCTCCCAGAATTTCTTCTCATCTCCGCCTGATGAGCATGCAGCATCAACAAGGTTAATGGTAACAACACCCTGGTTGAAACGTCCGTAATATTTGTGATCACCTTCCTGATAGTTCTGAGCATTGGCAATGTTGCCCTTATTACAAAGACCTTCAGCAAGATCCTCGTTATCAACTGTTAAGAAACTTCTACAGCCCATGCAGGGATATACGTCACCGGACTTATATTCCTTCATCTTCTTTGCTGAAATGTAATCCGGAACCATTCTCTTAGCTGTACATTTAGCAGCAAGCTGTGTGAGGTACCAGTACTCTGTACCCTCACGAATGTTATCCTCATCAAGCACGTAGATAAGCTTCGGGAATGCAGGTGTGATGTACACGCCCTTCTCATTCTTAACACCTACTATACGCTGCTTGAGCATCTCTTCTATTACAAGAGCAAGGTCCTTACGAAGCTGTCCTTCAGGTACCTCATCAAGATACATGAATACTGTGATGAAAGGAGCCTGTCCGTTGGTAGTCATAAGTGTGATGACCTGATACTGGATAACCTGGACACCTCTCTCGATTTCCTTGCGAACTCTCATTTCGGCGATTTCATTGATCTGATCGTCTGTTGCATTCATTCCTGCATCTTCAAATTCCTTGCGAACCTCTTTGCGGAACTTCTGTCTGCTGACGTCAACAAAAGGAACTAGATGTGAAAGTGTGATACTCTGTCCGCCATACTGTGAGCTTGCGATCTGTGCAATTGCCTGAGTTGCAATATTGCATGCAGTTGAAAAGCTCTTGGGACGCTCGATCATGGTCTCGGAAATAACCGTGCCATTCTGAAGCATGTCTTCCAGGTTAACAAGACAGCAGTTGTGCATATGCTGTGCAAAATAATCGGAATCGTGGAAGTGAATAACACCTTCCTTATGTGCCTTAACCACATCCTCAGGAAGAAGGAATCTGCGTGTAATATCACGGCTCACTTCACCTGCCATGTAGTCTCTCTGAACGCTGTTAACAGTGGGGTTTTTGTTGGAATTCTCCTGCTTAACCTCTTCGTTATTACACTCGATAAGAGACATGATCTGCTCATCGGTAGTATTTGATTTACGAACAAGAGCGTGACGATAGCGATAGGTTATGTACTTACGTGCAACCTCGAACTTTCCGGACTCCATAAGGCCGTCCTCAACCATGTCCTGGATTTCCTCCACGTTGGCTGCTCTGGTAAGTTTTCCGCACTTCTCTTCTACTGCTGCTTCAATTTTCTTGATTTGATCCTCAGACAAGCTCTGGTCAGGTGTAACTTCCTTATTAGCTTTCTCGATAGCAGCCAATATCTTGGAACCGTCAAATATAACCTCTTTACCGCTTCTCTTGATTATCTTCACTGGTGAACCCCCCTGATTTCTTACAATACCGTGCACTCCCCATGTGCCGGAAATTGTTTATAGATAGTTTGTAGCCACTAGAATAACTATATCTTGTGGCTACAATTAAACTATAATACATTATGTTGTATAAATCAAGTGACAATTTACCGATATCAAAAATCCCGCACAAATTCAAGCCTGTCCAGCATTCTGAGGTACTTTGACAACCTCTCGTTATCCGTTATTTCGTCTCCCGACTCATAGTATGTGGTCTTCCTATAAACCACTATATCTTGTGGTGAGTTAAAATATATCCTGTTATTTATATCTTTATTAATATCAAGTCCCAGTACATCTCCCAGATGTCTGATGGTACCGTTGTTTCCATCCATCAGTCTGATCCTGTCACCCAAAAGCTCTCTGTATAATGGCTTAAAATAATTGAAATGGGTACATCCAAGAACAAGGGCACTATATTTTGTGGTATCAAAGGGAGCAAACTTTTCCTTAAGGTAATCTCTGACTTCCTCCGAATCAAACACCTCTGATTCCGCAAATTCCACAAGTTTTGGCATATCAAGAAGATCCACCCTGTGTTTTACATCTACTCTGGATAAAAGTCTTGAAAGCTTTTCCTCTCTGATGGTCACAGGAGTAGCCATGACAATTACTCTGTCAGACCCTTCTGCACTTTCTACTGCAGGCTTAACAGCCGGCTCCATACCTATTATTGGAATATCATATTTCTGGCGAAGTCCCGCTACCGCAACGCTTGTCGCCGTATTGCAGGCTATGACTATGGCATCCACCTTTTTGGAAATAAGAAACGCTGCTATTTCATCAACAAAACCTCTTATCTCCTCATCAGTCTTAACACCGTAGGGCACGTGCTTTTTATCTGCATAAAAAATATATTCCTGATCCGGCAACAGATGGTAAGCCTCGTCCAGAACAGAGAGGCCTCCCATACCGGAATCAAAGATTCCAATACGCATAATCTTCCTCACTTTGCCGCAGCAGTAATATATTGCGCCGCAGCTATATAATAAAATCAGCAACAGCAGTTGCGAGATTTAAATTCATGGGTAATAATACTTATATTATGAAAGAATCCTATACAAACGAACTACATAAATTATATGATGACACAAGGGTAAGCCCTTTTATCCAGGAAATCTGCGAGTATTACGCTTCAAAACAGGACTATGAAGACGGTTCCTATATCGACGAAATAGAATCTCCTGAAATCGTTGAGCCCGTATATACTCTTTTTTTACTGCAAAGAAGAGAAACTCTTCTTGATGAGCTGAACGGTGTGATGAAACACTACCCGAATATTTTCTCCGCTGTGTCCAAACTGTATGAAAACATTCTCATACACATGGATGTACGTCCTCTGGAAGCAGAAAATGCAGAGCGCTTATCACAGGCAATGGAAGAAAAAGTGTCCGCAGATCTGATCCTTGGCAAAATCGAAGAGCTCGCAGACAGATACGATGACCTGTCAGAAGCTCTTGATCCTTTTTATTCCTGGCTTCACTCTTATCGCCGTAACTGATCACTGATTTACAGTTACGTATTTCATAACGCAGTATAATACCTTATTATCATACTCAACCTGAGCCCAGGTTCCATCATCACTGACAGCTATTCTGTCAAGAACTGTTCCCTGAGGCACCTTAAGAACAATAAAATCATCACTGGCTGTACTGGGAGTATTTCTCAAGTTAAGCTCAGTGGTGGTTGTTACCTTGTCATTTGTATAGGAGTAGCCTTCCATCTGGCCCACCTGAACTTCTCCCGTAACGTTATCCGGGTCAGGCTTAAGATATACATCATAAATCTTTGCCTTAAAAATCATTCCCAGTATTATAAGTATAAAAATACCGGTAAGAACTGATGCAATCCTCACTATCACATAGGGATTGACTGCACCTTCTCCGTCCTCGTCGAACCAGTCCTCCTCAGTCTCCTTAACCTTATTTTTTCTGGAATCCTTTCTCGAATTCTTTCCGGAAGGTTTTTCTTTTTTGGGAGGAACTGCTTTTCTTTCTTTTTTATCGGAAGAAGGTTCCTTTATTACATGTTTTTCCTGTTTCTCAGAAAGAAGTCTCTCCTCTTCTTCCTTTGTTATTGTAGGCTCCTTTACCAGAGG
This sequence comes from uncultured Butyrivibrio sp., assembly GCA_947168335.1. Lineage (GTDB taxonomy): Bacteria > Bacillota > Clostridia > Lachnospirales > Lachnospiraceae > Butyrivibrio. The sequence continues at coordinate 36,978 of CAMVLM010000001.1, forward strand.
TTCATCATCAAAATAGAAATCCTCGGAGTCCTTATCTATGCTTTCCCTCTCCCTATCCATGTTTTCGTGCTGGGTTCTGTAATACTCCTCACGTTCACTGGCAGAAAGGAAATCAAGCGGATCCTGGATTTCAATGTCTATCTCCTCTGTGGTATCCCCGGAAGCTATCTTTTTCCTATAGTCGTCAAAATTTCTGATATTGTCCGCCAAAACTACTCCTCCGTCTCAGAAATCTCCCCCTAAAATAAGACATACAACAAATAAGCCCCTCCATGGGAGAGGCTTACTATTATGAAACTACCTTATCAATCATGCTCTGAAGTTTAGCCTTGGTCTGAGCTCCAACTGCAGAATCAACAAGCTCTCCATCCTTTATAAAGGCGAACATAGGAATCGACATAACTCCGTATTTCTGAGCAATTTCGGGTTGCTCATCAACGTTGATCTTGCCGACCTTAAGCTCTCCATCATATTCCTTGGCAAACTCATCAATCATGGGTGCCATCATCTTACATGGTCCGCACCAGTCAGCCATGAAATCAATAAGAACCGGCGTTTTGCTGTTAAGAACTTCTTCTTCAAAGTTCTGTGTCGTGAAAGTGTACTCAGCCATCGTTCACCTCTTTCTGCGATACCCGGGTATCGCTTGCTTGATTTTTAGTAACTTACCTTTTGATAATATATTTGAAGATCGGATTTCCCTTGGAAGAGAACCTCTCCTCGTATTCTGTCATTATGTTACCTTCATTCATAGCACTGTCATTATGAAGATCAAATGTTACAGCCTCTGCATGCCAGCCTGCTGTATTAAGTTCCATCAGCGAAAAATCAAATAATTCCCTGTTGTCCGTTTTAAACTCAAGCTGACCGTCGGGCTTTAATATCTGATCGTATCTTCTGAGGAAAGTACTTGATGTAAGCCTTCTCTGTGCGTGCCTCTCCTTGGGCCACGGATCAGAAAAATTGAGGTAGATTCTGTCAACCTCACCCTCTTCAAAAACCTCTGTGAGAATCTCTGCTTCCATACGGATAAATCTTACATTGGAAAGTTCTCTTTCCGTCTGCTTCTGAACTGCTCTAAGCAGTACACTGGAATATTTTTCAATTCCCACATAATTGATATCGGGATTAGCCTCGGCCAGATCCATGATAAATCTGCCCTTACCTGTTCCAACCTCAATCCTTATGGGATTATCGTTCTCAAAAACTTCATTCCACTTACCCTTGTGTTCCTCAGGAACATCAATGGTATATTTACTCTCTGCAATCCTTTCTCTGGATCCGGCTATATTTCTCAACCGCATTCGTAAAACTACCTTTCAATGATATATATGGATTAATGATACACCAAGTACGCATAATTGAAAAGATTTGCGGCCTACTCTTTGTTTTTCTTCCCTTTTAGTTTATCATAAATAGGCAGAATGGAGAAGAAAAATTGAGACACGTACAATTTAAAAACCTTTTAACTATGCTGTTTTCAGCATTAATATTGATAAACTTAAACATTACCTGTCTTGCAACTGATCTTGATGAAGCCGCACAGCTTCGTAAGCAGCTCCCCATCCAGAGTAACGAGATATCCGGATGGCCGGAAGGGCCTGAAATAAGTGCTGAAGCTGCTATACTCATGGATGTGAATACAGGCACTATTCTCTATGCCAAAAATATTCACGAGGAGCTTTACCCGGCAAGTACAACCAAGATCATGACCTGCCTTCTTGCAGTAGAAAATGCAAGCCTGGATGACAAAGTAACTTTTACCTATGACGCAATACACTCAGTTCCCGCTGACGGATCAAATATTGGTATCGATGCCGGTGAATATCTGTCCTTGGAGGAATGTCTCTACGGAATAATGGTAGGAAGTGCCAACGAGGTAGCAAACGCTGTGGCAGAGCATGTAAGCGGTTCAGTCAGTGCCTTCGTTGATCTGATGAATGAAAAGGCAAAATCACTTGGCTGTACCAACACTCACTTTGCAAACACCAATGGTCTTCAGGATTCAAATCACTACACAAGTGCCTATGACCTTGCACTTATTTCGAAGGAATTCTTTTCAAATGAACTGCTGTGCCGGGTGGGAAATACTCCGAGATATCATTTCACACCATCCGCAGGACAGCCGGATGACTTTTATCTTAATAACAAGCACAAACTTATAAATGGTGAGATTCCTTACACCGGAATTGCCGGAGGAAAAACAGGTTATACTGATCTGGCAAGGGAAACCCTTGTTACCTGCGCAGAGAGAGGAAACATGAAGCTTGTCTGCGTTGTGTTTAAAGAGGAATCTCCCTCACAGTTTACTGATACTGTCACACTGTTCGATTATGGATTCAACAATTTCAAAGCTGTTAATGTAAAGAGCGAAGAAAAAGGCTATATACCTGAAAGTAATTCATTCTTCTCTTCAGGCAAAGATATCTTTGGAAGCTCCTACACAGTGCTCGAGTTCTCCAAGTCAGATTATGTATGTCTTCCTCAGAATGCTTCACTGGAAGATACAACATCAACTGTATCCTATGATGTGGATAGTGCTTCCGAAAATGGTGCAGTTGCGGTTATCAACTATTTCTACAATGACACTCCTGTGGGATGTGCACATGTGGTTGTTTCGGAAGGCGCAGCTCAGGCGGAGAAGTCTTCTTCAGAAACTGACGAGAGAGTGATTTACATCAATATTAAAAAATGGCTCACCGCATTTATAATTGGCGGAGGCATTCTAATAGCGATCATTTATATCAGTGCTCTTATCTCCACTTATTCCTTCGGAGGAAGCAAGGCAGACAGAAAGCGCCTGAACCGAAGGAAAAAGGAAGCCCGCAAGAGAAACGGACCAAGATTCTGATATTAATCCATTTGAAATAAAGCACTCAAAAAGGGTAAGGACTTTTCAATCAGTCCTTACCCTTTTTATCTCCCAGTCTGTTGGAACTCTTTCGTTCCGACTTCTGTTTCATCTCCTGCATATCCTGCTCAGTGATGAATTTCAGTGTCTTAACAGCATAATACTTGTCGTGCTCTGTCTTCTTGACTCTGACCTTGGCCTTCATATAGCCATGTTCCTTGCACAGGGATACGCTGTAGAAGTGTTTGCCATTGTTACTGAACCATTTTACTTTCCTTCTGATGGGATGGTTACACAGATAACATTTCGTTCCCATTACTTCCGGATCTGACAAAAGCTCCTCTTTTGTTTTAAACTCCCTGGAAATATACTTGGCATAATGGTCAAATATTATGTGCACTTCCTGATCCTTGGTCTTGGGTGTCACATAGTTGTCAAAGGAATAGTTATAGAAGACCTTCCTGTCCAGCTCACAGAATATCCTTGCTGTATAATCCGCATCGGACAATGCCCTGTGAAATGCGCTGTCCTTCTCCATTCCGAGGCTTTCTGTGGCATGCTCGAGGGATCTTCTCATCTTGCCGTCTTCATACTGAATGCTGAAAAGCTTCTGCACATCATAGAAAGGAAGCGGCCTGTCTGACAAAAGTTCAAGATCAAAGAAGTCCATATTCCGCTGAAGCTCTGTAAGATCTAAGGGTCCCCAGGTACAGAATGTAGGATCATCACCGCACCAGGAAAGGAAATCTTTTATTACTGTAACAAAATCATCCCCGTCCTTAAGATCATCCATGGAAATATGAATGAGGTCTTCCGTAATTTTATGCATTTTCTTGTAAATCTGGGGACAGATCAGACGGCTGAATTCTCCGGTCCTATTCCTGTTTTCATCAAGTCGGACTGCTCCGATCTCAATGATCTCAAAGGGGAGAAGCTTACCGTTTCTCTCTTTAACGGTCTTGCCCTGATTCCACTCCAGATCGAATACTATATAATTTCCCATACCCCTATTATAAACTCACATCACCTATATGCCAAATCAGTATTTTAAGGCAGGGGTCCAGTATTCCTGACCATAGATGTCAGTGAATTTGAAAGTAACAAGAACATCTCCTGTTCCGACACTTACATTTGCGATGTGCATTTCTGACATGGGCTTATCAACTACCATCTCTTCTCCAAGATAGTAAGTGTCCTGATACTGCTTATTATAGTCGTAAAAATCCGTCAGGAAATCGATCTTGTCTCCTTCGTTAATCTCTGTCAGGTTCTTGGCTATGGTTTCTGTTTCACCTTCCACATAATCAAAGGTTGCACCTGCAACATAACCGTCCTCATTTCCTGAATCAAAGATAAGTATAAGGTCAGCCCTTACGTCATTAAGCATTACAGGCACACGACCCATGATGGCATAGTCGTTTGAATCGCCCTGTGTATCAATTCTCTGATAATGAACCACCTGTCCGTCAATAGAAATCCAGGTTCTGTCGGAAGGTGCAATGGGATTACCATCCTCATCAAGCTCATAAGAATTATCAAGACCCAGGTCAACATAACCCGTTCCGTCATCATAGAAAATATTTATATCAAGATCCTGAATAAGTTCCCACTGGTCTGCAGGCATCTGTATTACATCCTGTCCCTGGGAATTCTCTACCCACATAAGGTTTTCTTTGTTGAAGCTGTTGTTTGAAATGTAATCAGCAGCCGCCTCCACATCAAGTCCTTTTCCAAGGAAAGCTGTATTAGAAGCATCAAGTCCTGATATTCCGCTGACTCCGCTTGTAAGCATTGACCCAAACAGCTGCATGAGAACATCCGCACTGGACGCAGAGGATGAGCCTGTCATTTCTCCAAAAATAGATTCTGCAGGAGTAGTTGTTCCACCTGCTGCCATCTGGCCTGCTACTTCCATGGAAGCAAAGCTCTGGATACAGTCTGTATAGCTCTTGTCCATTCCAATGGCATTATAGGTGCTGACCATGCTATCAACATTACCCGTCTTTTTATAAGGGAAATAAATTGAAAGGCCGTATGCGTTGGTCATTGCTGAACTTGTTTTGTTGTATTTGATGCAGCTCTTAAGTGTATTCGCAAGTTCTTCACCCTGGGCAGTTCCCATATTGGATGCAAAATGGATGAGATCCACCTGATCTATTTTTGAGGATGAAGCAAATTCCCTTGTCTGTGAACGGGCATTGGATACAGTCTTGTATTCCTTCTGAGAAATCATCTCTGTAGTGGTAGTTGCAAATTGCTTAAGCTCATCAGGAACTGTTTTTTCCAGTTCTGCAAGGTCAATAAGTGAAAGAGTTGTCTTCTGACCGCGACAGGTTCTCTCACATTCATCAGTATAAGAATCAATGATGCTTTTTCCGATATGAAGGGTATCCATAGAAGGATTCTGTGAATACTCGTTAAGCCACTGTGTATAATACCAGCCGACACCGGGTTCTGTTTCTTCGGAGGCAATAAGATAGTCTGCGTAATTTGAAACAACAAGAGCATTCTCTACAGTAGCCATGAGGCAGGCATCAAATCCGATAAAATCATACTTAATACCGCCATCCTTAAGAGCTTTGTCGATTCCTGAAAGCCCCATGGATCCCTGCCTTGCAAACTTCTCATCATATCCGTAGCCGCTGAGTGATCCGCCGCCGTGATCCCAGAAAATAAGATCATATCTGTCTGCGGGATATTTTTCAGCAGTCCATTTAATGAAACCTGAAAGGACATCAGGGTCAGTCATGGCTTTGGCACCAAGGTCTCCCTCAAGTCTCTTTAATCCGCCCTTTTCAACTTTATAGATCTGGTTAGTAGTGCTGGAGATAACATTGTTCTGCCAGTTCTTACAACCACCGGTGTAAACAATAATATTGATCCTGTCGGAAAGATCTGCCGCCATCATTTCCTGCAGATCCTTTGTAGCCATTGCGCTTCTGCTCTCAAGATCTGTTCCGCACATGTAGACCATGATGGTTGTTGTATCTGTTCCGTCACCGTTTATATCTGTGTATCTGTTTCTTATTCCGTCAGCTACATTTTCGTTAAGAATTCCTGTATTTGGATCCATGGACCACTGGCTTGATGCCGATCCATAATAGCCGGAACCTCCTCCAAGAAAAGTTCCCAAAAGTGATCCCATACCTGCTGATCCGCTTGTCTGAGTGGAAACGCCTGCATTGTCACTGTTTGTAGTTGTAGTATTCTGACTTATTGTGGTGTCATTACCTGTAGTTGTTGTCTGAGTCTGTGTATAGGTATCCTCACTGCCTCCAAAGTCTCCGAAGAGTCCTCCGAGACCGCCACCTCCCCCAAGGAGAATGACTGCAATTATAATGATGATAGAAAGTGGACTTCTTCCGCCATTTCTTGTGGGACCGCCTGTAGAGCCTCCACCACCGCCGGTTGTTTTGCCGGAATATCCATTAGATGATCCGACAGGGCCTGTGCCCAGTCCGTCACCTCTCTTATGGACTCCGCTTCCACCATCTTCAATGTTTTTCTTTCTTCTTACCGGTTCTGACATAATTCCTCCTCATAATATCTCTAGACTTATGGAATTATTTTATCACTCCTTCCGGGATTTGTTTATTCTCGAACAAGCTCATCCAATGTCAGTATCTCGAATCCTTCAGCTTTACCTTTAAGTTTAATGCTGTCACCAAGAGAAGTAACTTTTGCCCTGTCTCCAAGGATATCCGCAACTGCTCTTGAAATAAGAATTTTTCCTCCGGGTGCATTGGCTTCAAGACGTGCAGATGTGTTGACAGTATCTCCGATTGCCGTATAGTCCATTCGAAGAGGTGCTCCGATATTTCCGACAACGGCAGGCCCCCAGTTTACACCGATACCAAAGGAAACAGTTCTTCCAAACCTCTGCTGCAGCTGTTCTCCAAGGGCTTTTGATCCCTCTACCATATCCATGGCTGCACAGCAGGCAAGATAAACCGGATCTTCCTGAGGAAGAGGCGCATTCCAGAAAGCCATTGTACAGTCACCTACAAATTTATCCAGTGTTCCATGATTTTTCATGATACATTCAGTTGTAAGTGTCAGATAAGAGTTGATGATTTCCACAACTGTAGGAGGATCAAGAGCTTCACTCATTGTTGTAAAGCCTCTGATATCGACGAAAAGGACTGCAATATCATAGGTTTTTCCTCCAAGCTCAAGTGCTGATGTTCCCTGCTCAAGAAGCTGATTCATAATAGCCGGATCAACATAGTGTCCAAAGGTATTGGTAACCATGCGCTTTTCACGCTGAGATCTTATGTAGTTCAGAGCAACGGAAACAATGAAAAGTATGGTCACAAAAAGCGGTATCCACAAAACATGAAGGACTATTCCGCCTGCATGGTAGAGAACATAAGCGGCAGCAACATAACCGCAGCATACTGCCAGCTCCGCAATGACAGAGGGCACAACTTTTCTGTCGTAGAAAAACATAAGCATTGAAAAGCTTATGATAAACAGAATAATAAGCTGCAGTGTTTTTGAAGCTTCTCTTGGATAAAATCCATTTCTGAAGGCTTCCACCAGATTGGCCTGTATCTCAACTCCGAATGTGGGAACCGCATGATCAATAGAAGTGCGGTACTCGTCCTGAAGTCCGGATGCATAAGGTCCGATGAGTACAATTTTTCCTGCAAAATAAGAGGGGTCTACCTGTCCGTAATAGACATCTGAAACAGAGATGAAATCATAGTACGCACCGCTTTTTCCTGTATAAGGTATGTAGAAAAATCCGCCTGTTGTGTCAGGTTCCGGGTTTGGTGTTATACCTTTTTCTTCGCAGTACTTTTCATAGATTGTTCTTGAAAATGATTTAATGGGCTCGCCACCGGGAATGTCGATTGATAAAAGAGCATGTCTTATAATTCCGTCAGCATCTGCCATGGTATTTATATGACCGGTCTTTGTAACGGCAGCAAGTTCGGGATACGGCTCATCCAAAGCCTGAACAGCTCTGTTATTTACATAAAAGCTTTCTCCGTTTTCAACGATTTCACTTCCAAAGGTTGCAGCAGCTGCAGTGACCACATTACCACCGTTTTCAGCAGTTGCAGCCAGGTACTGGTCATATTCAGGTATCTCACTTTCTCCCACATAAAGCACGTCAAGAGCAATGACCGCAGGCTTTTCTTCTCCACTGTTAATCATTGCAATGGTGTCTGCAATTATGCTTCTCGGCCAGGGCATGGGGCCAATCTCCTCAAGAGCTCTCTGGTCCATTCCTATAACCACAATCTCTCCATCCGTTGCCTGCTCCTTCTGATAGAGTGCGTCGGAAACCACACCGTCCGGGTTATCCAAAATACCTGTTGCTGCTAAAACCACAAAAAGTATAGCGACAACTAACGCCGCTATACTTTTTATTAACATGTCTTTTTTCTTCTTATTATTCATACTGAACCACAAATATTTTTCTACTAAAGTTATCAGCTACATAAATCTTATCTCCTCTTACGCAGACACCGATTGGTGAGGTAAGCTGCGCATCGGGGGCATCTTCGTCTTTTACTTCAATAGTTGTTACCTGTCCGTCAGCTATTTTTCTGAGGGCTCCGTTTACTGTATCGGAAACAAAAATCTCTCCGTTATCACCTACTGCCACTCCCATCGGTGATGAGAAGGTTGCTTCTTCAGCGGCTGCGTCATCAAATCCGACCTCGCCGGTACCTGCTACGACTTCTATATCTTTTTTACTTTTCTTTTCAAATGATATAGAAATTGGAAGCTTAATAATACGGTTTTTACCGGTTTCAGCAATGTAGAGCTCGCTGTTTTTGTAGCAAAGTCCCATGGGACTATCCAAGCCTTCAATAATTGTTGAAAACTCACCGCTGATATTGATGACACCAATGGAACCTGAGTGCGTGTCCGATACAAAAAGATTTCCATATTCATCTGTGGCAAGGCCTGTAGGATGGTTATACCTTGCTATTACCTTGCCGGTAAGTTTTTTGGATACCGCTGCATTAACTGTCTCAACTTTGTCATTCCTGATAAGTCTGAGTGCATCATTATCGGTATCTGAAATTACGAAACCACCAAGGAATGGTGATACTGCCCAGGGGAATCTGAAAAGTGCTTTCGCAGCCTCGCCATCATTATATCCACCAACAGGTTTGTCATAGATATCTACTACACTGTCAGCTCCCGCAAGTACTTCCACTCCTTCAGAAGTAACTCTCCATACCTTTTTGTAAAAGCTGTCTGTTATAAGAAGATCATCTCCATCCAGAGCAAATCCACATGGCTCCAGGTTTTCCGGAAGTGCTGACAAATCCAGATCAGGCAGATCTTTTGCCGACTCGGCTTTTGTTTCGGAGTTCTCTGACTGGGCTTCTGTAGTTGATGCATTGGTTTCCACAGAATCAACGGATGTTTCCTCAGAAGCTGTCTCTTTTGTAGTTACTATTTCTTCCCCATTTGTTGTGTCTGAATTATCCTTGCTGCAGGATATAGTAGTACCAAATATTATACTCACCGCAAGTAAACCGGCACTTATTCTATAAAACTTTTTTCTATTAAACATTTTTCCCTCTATCATTATGGTGTTGTAATTTCCTCACAGGTGAGTTTAATTAAGTATACATCTCCAGTTGGCATCATAAACGAAATATTCGATCCCTCAATCGTACCATTAGACTCCGCGGAAGAACCATAAGTTGCTGAATTAGGATTTTTATCATCATAGCAAACCTTTATTCCTGTTATTTTATACAGTTTACCATTGTCTGATGATATTGTTGCATCAACTCTAATTGTTTCACCAGGAGAAATTTGATCATCATTTGTCAGTTTTCTATCTCCAATATAAAGCTCCCCTGCTGCAGAAACACCACTTAAAATCCCGTTTGAATCAATACATTCAAAATAATTAGAAACATTATATAAGCCTTTATACGTAAGTGATATTGTCACATTATTTGCAGGCATTGTAAATGAACAAGTGACCATATCATTAGCTCTATTTTCTAAATCATATGAAACACTCGCACCATCTACTTTAACCTCTGTAAGAAATATTATTTCGTCATTTGTTACTAATTTATTATATGGAACAGTGAATTCTACTAAATCGTTGTATTCAACATAATTCACATTATCTATAGTAGTAACGCCTTTCGTAAAGGTAACTTGATCACCATTACCTACGCTAACTGTATATTGTATAGGTTTAAATACCCCTATCACACTAACATCAGAATCTGGCATTGTGAATGAGCTTCCGTCACTAGAAGACCAACTTAATTCTTTTCCTGATGCCACAGCATATTCAAACTCGTACCCTGGATTTGCACTCGGATTTATTGTAATTGTAGATTTTTCTTTTGCACTTGTTGGTATACCTAATGATCCAGCACCTTCAGGTTCAATAGTAATATTAATGTTATAAGTTTTTTCTGGCTCCACATAACTAAAGCTTGCATAGATAGTGACAGCTTTTCCAGGCATGGTGAAGGAATAACTTCCACCGCTTCCGGATACAGATACGCTTCCGCCGTCAGAATCTTTAACATATACTTCCGAAATCTCGTAATCTGTATCAGGAGTCACACTAAAGGAAACGGTATCTCCCTTTGCTGCTGAACTTACACTGCAGGATATGGATCCGTTCTCGGTGCTTCCTGTACTTACGGTATAGGTCTTTTTCTTGAAAGTAACATATATACTTACTTTGTCATCAGGCATCTTGAAGGTATAACTGTTTTCGCTTCCTTCAAGGGATACGTTTGTTGAGCTGGTTGCAGAAACGTTGTCCACCTCATACTCTTCGTCGGGAGTAACTGTTATTGTGATTTCCTCATCCTGTTTTGCCTTATCCTTGGATGCGGTTGCTGTTCCTCCCTCACCACATGAAACCGTGATCTCATGCTCTTCCTTCTCTTTTTCTTTAAAGGATGCACTTACAGTTACGTCCTGCTCAGGCATTATGAATGTGTAGCTACCATCGCTTCCGGATACGGTCGCGCCTGTTGCGCTTACATTTTCTACTTCATAGCCTTCATCAGGTGTTGCGGATATGCTTACAGTATCTCCCTTTTTAGCAGTAGTTGGATTTACAGAAACCTTTCCGTGTTCGACAGCTGAAACGGTGATGTTGTAGGTCTTATCCTTATTGTCATCATCATCTTTGTTATCATCATCTCCGTTATCGTCGCCGTTGTCATCATCATCGTCATCATCATCATCATCATTATTATCGTCATCGTCGTCTTTATTATCATCATCACTGCCTGATGAACCGCCACCACCGGACTGATCATCTGATGATTGGTTATTATCATCTGAACCTGAAGGATTTGAATCACCGGAACCTGTGTCTGAAGGCGTACTGCTTCCGCCACCTGCACCATTATTCACGTTAGTATCTCCATCGCCTCCGTCTCCGTCATCACCATTGCCATTACCGGTATTCTGGTTCTGGACACCATTTCCTCTGTTGGTATTATCATTTCCGGCACCGGTATTACTTGAATCATCTCCTCCTGTGCCATCTGCAGGCGGATTATCATCCCAAACATTATCCTTTGAGACGTTTCTCTGCTGGTTTTCCTCGTTCTCCTTCTGTGTCTTGAGCTTGTCATCTTTATCCTGCTCATCCTTCTTGATGATGTTTTCTATCTGTTCATCGGTCATCTGTGTTACATCCAGGCCGCAGGCTTCCTTAATTGACTGAGCTCTTCCGGATTCTTTTATAGCCTTAAGAACATAACCTTTAATTTCCTCGATATTGATCGAGCTTGTTGAAATATTTACGGAACCATCACCGGAATCTCCATCAGAAGCGATATTTACACTGAACAGACCACTCTGTCCGGGTAAAAGCTCAACAGTTGCTGTCTTTTTTGTAGCAGTATTCATCAGATAACATTCAAGTTTTCCGGTATAAAGATTGACTACGATATTGCACTGGTCAACAACTGTGATATCTGCATTTGTTCCGCGGATACCCATTATCATACTTGAAGTCTTAATGGTGAGTGATTCGGTAACATCCAGCGGCTTGTCTACATCAAAATAGAGCCCTCCTTTATCCAGAAGAACTTCTAATTTTTTGCCATTCTGTCTGACCTCCGCCTCACTGACCGCATCAAGCTTGATGGCTTTGCTGTCATCGAGATTAAAATACGCATAACTCTTGGATTCAGTAATTACATGGTTTCCTGCAAAGAGTCGCATATTCATGGACGTCTTTAAATCCTTGCCCGCGCTGTCCTTAACCCCAACTGTTCCTTCAGTTTTAGACATTCGGATCGTACTTGCAGCATCTGATTTGGTCTCTGCTGCTCCTACACGGAACGCGGCTAAATTCAGATTTGTAATCAAAAACATCATCGACACGGCAACATATACTGCCCTGCTCCACATCGATTTTCTAAATAATTTCACGCCTTTCTCCTCCTGGTGCATAACTAACGATCTATATTATTTCTATTTTTTCTCCGGCTTTTGCAAATGTAATATCATCTCTACCAAGTTTTTCTTCGAGTTTCTTTAACGCATTATCATCCCTGAAAGGATCATGGTGAATGAGCAGTGTCTTTTTTACTGCGCCTGCCTGTGAATATTTAATTGCTGTTTCAGGGGTTGAATGTCCAAAACCTTTTCTTTTTGCGTACTCTTCCTTTGTATACTGCGCATCACAGAGGAATAGATCCGCATCTTTTATAAATGAAACTATTTTTTCATCCGGTTCATCTGAAAGTTCACAATCAGTAAAATAAACCAGTTTCTTTCCACAATATTTTATCGAGAATCCCAGACTTCCGCCGGGATGGCAAAGGCTTATGCCTTCTATTACTATGTTTTCTCCATCATCCGGAATTATTAGCGGAAGCTCCAGATCAACATATACAAAATCAGAGGGATATTCCGCTATGGTCAAAGGCCAATAGGGTTGTGAAAAAGCTTTTTCTATCTGAACATCTATGGATTCTCCGTTCAGCTTCTTTCCATACAGCGTAATGGATCTGTCCTTCTTGGATAATTCAGGGAAAAATGGCAGACCTATTATATGGTCAAGGTGCGGATGTGATAAAAGCACATGAAGATTTTCTCTGTGATCCAAATTGGGAGCTTCAATTATCCCCGTGCCGGCATCAAGTAAAATCACCTGTTCACCTGCTTCAACCATGTAACATGAACTGGCCCCGCCATATATGTTGTATTCGCTGCCACTTACCGGCACTGAGCCTCTTGCTCCCAAAACGGTAAGAGTGAATTTTCTATCCCCCATTGTCACTCCTATGATTCAACCTTCTCGTAGCCCTCAATTGTTTCCTTGATTACCTGATTACGTCCGGTTTCTTTTGCTATATAAAGTCTGGTGTCTGCAACTTTTATATTTTCCTCAACTGATACATCAGGTGACATTTCGTTGCAGCCAAAGCTCATGGTTATCTTTATATCTGTTCCTTCAAAGGTGCAGACAGAAGCCTCTATTCTCTTTCGGATACGCTCTGCTACTTCAGCAGACTGATCCAGGTTTGCCTTTGCAAGGAAAATGATAAATTCCTCGCCGCCCCACCTGTAAACTGTATCGGATTCACGTACTGAATCCTTAAGATTTTTAGCAACATGTTCAAGAACGGCATCTCCGGCATTATGTCCGTAGGTGTCGTTTACTCTCTTAAAGTGATCTATATCGCACATGATGATGGAGACAGATACCTTCTCCTCCTCAGGCAATTTCATAAGTTTCAGATATTTTGAAATATAATCGCTGTGAAGTCCCATTCTGTTTCTAAGCTTGGTCAGCTTATCTGTCTGGGAATCGCTGAGGAATGAGTCTGCTTCAAGTGTTATTCCGCATACAACCGCAGCAACTGAAAGGCGCCTTACATCGCGCTCTAAAACAAAGCCCTCATCAGTCAGTTTGTTGATTGCCTGATATGCACCTATCATTTCACCTTTGCAATTAAAACATGGGATTACTAAAATTGATTTTGTGGTATAGCCTGTTGCCTTGTCCACATTGGAATTGAAGTCGGGACAATTATAGGGATCATTTGTAACAACAGGTTTCTTTTCTCTGATTGCACGACCAACAAGACCAGTGTTTTCATCAATAACAATCTGATCTGTTCCTACAGCTGCATTGGTAATAAGTTTGTGATTAATCTTATCCCATTTCCAGAAACTGCATCTGTCAGCTTCGACAAGTGTGCGCCCAAGGTCCGCGAAAAGATGGAACAATCCGAAATGATCATTCCAGCCTCCCTCTTCTTCCGCAGTACTCATCTTGTTGTACAGGTCCTGCATTATATCAAGTGTTTTATCGAATAATTCAACCTTGTTAGTCTCTGTCTGTTCTTTACTCATATTTTTCCCCTCATGCTAAAAAATAAGCAGAATCAGAATTACAGATTTACAATTTAATTTATTATAAAACAATTCTATTATGATTAAAACTTTATTATGTATATTTTTATCAGATTTCCGGCTCGATTACATGCTCAATTATCTCTTCCATCAACTGTTCATTTATTTTCTTTGCCTCATCAACAGCATCATCATATCCTGTCAGTGCCGCAAAAGGAGCAAACTGTGCTGCTCTGTTTTCAATGGGCATTGGCGCATGATTCTTTGAGATGGGTCTTTTCAGATTTATAATGTCATCATATTTTCCCATCAGGCCTTATGCCCTCCTATCTGATTATTTCTGTCTCTCATGGTTGCACCTTCTTCGAAGGATGTCCCTTTGAGAATTGAATTTTTACCGTATCTTTTCTGAATTTCCAAAAGCGCTTTCTGCAGGGATTTCTCTTTTTCGTCCTGCTTTTTCTGCTTTTCTTTCTTAAGCTCATCCTCTTCTACATTGTCAAAAAGGCTAAGCTGTTTAAAGTTCTCTCTGTCTTTTTTCTCAGCGGAGTCCTCAGATATAACATGGCATGCAGCAATCGTAACCCTTCTGATTAAAAGATCCGGGTTCACATTGCTGTCATATATATTAAGTGCCGCGTCAACAATATGGCTGCTTATCGAAGTAAAGTATTCCAGGTTTTCAGTTCCGTGGTCGTGTTCCGGAACCTCTCTTCCGTAATAATCTTTTTTGATGTTTCCTTTAAATTTCTTTCTGATATTGGAATCTGAAAGACTCTCTATATCATAACCTATGGTAAGAATTATCTGATCGGTGACTTTGTGGGTATCAAGAAGCTGCATTGCAAGCGCATCCGCCATCTCTTTAACAATAATCCTTGCTCTGTCATAGGTATATGGACAGTGAAGAACCTGCCCCTGACTTAAGCTGTTGTTTTCCGGTTTATATGCTTTAACAAGATCCATGGTGCAGGGCTCATATCCCCATGCGTGATCAATGAGAAGTTCTGCATTTATTCCGAAGGTTTTATACAGAAGTTCCTCGTTGTGAAACTCATGCTCTGATCCCAGGCTGCATCTTGCGATGTCTCCCATGGTATAAAGTCCAAAGCCCTCCAGTTTTTTGGCATATCCTCTTCCCACACGCCAAAAGTCAGTTATAGGTGTGTGCTCCCATAGTTTTTCTCTGTAAGTCTGTTCATCAAGCTCCGCTATTCTGACACCGTATTCATCAGCTTCAACGTGCTTGGCAACAATGTCCATGGCAACTTTGCTAAGATAAAGGTTGGTTCCTATTCCTGCAGTCGCAGTTATTCCTGTTTCGAACAATACTTCAAGAATCATCTTCCTGGTCAGTTCTTTTGCAGTCATTTTATAGGTGTTAAGATAAGCAGTCACATCCATGAATACTTCATCAATTGAGTAAACATGGATGTCTTCAGGAGCCACATATTTCAGATATATTCTGTAAATCTGAGTACTGATAGCCATGTATCTGGCCATTCTGGGAACAGCGGCTATGAAGGAGAGCTTAAGAGCTGGATTATTCTCAAGCTCATCTTCATCATCTGACTCACCGCTAAATACATGACCCGGAGCTTTCCTTAATCTTTCATTGTTTATTTCTTTTACTTTCTGCTCTACTTCAAAAAGTCTGGCTCTCCCCGGTATTCCATATTTTTTCAGACTGGGAGATACCGCAAGGCAGATGGTCTTGGAGGTCCTGCTTCTGTCTGCCACTACAAGGTTTGTGGTCAGCGGATCTCTGCCAATGTCTCTGCACTCAACAGACGCATAGAAAGATTTCAGGTCTATAGCTACATATATTCTGTTTTTTCCCGGATCATTGTTTTCTATCACTTATATAATTCTTCCATCTCAGTAAGAGCTTCACCAAATACTTCAAGTGCTTCCTCAATTGGCTTTGCTGTAGTAAGATCAACACCTGCGATCTTAAGGAGGCTTACGGGATCCTGTGTGCATCCGCTCTTTAAGAATTTCTTGTACTGTTCAACAACCACATCTCCCTCTTTCAGGATGCGGCTTGCTATTGCAACTGCTGCAGCAAAGCTTGTTGCATACTGATATACATAGTAGTTCATGTAGAAATGAGGAATTCTGCTCCACTCATATCCGATAAGTTCATCGGAAATCATTGAATCACCAAAATACTGTTTGTTGAGTTCAAGATATACATTGTATAAAGCATCTGCCGTAAGCGGCTCACCGTTTTCTGCCATTGTGCCTGTCTTCCTTTCAAACTCTTCAAACATTGTCTGTCTGAACATTGTTCCCTTGAAGCTCTCCAGGAAGTGATTAATAATGTAAGCTTTTTCTTCTTTGGTCTTTGCATTTTCCTTGAGATAGTTGTACAGAAGTACTTCATTAGTTGTTGATGCTACTTCCGCAACAAATATCTTGTACTCGGAATCCAGAATGTTATGCTCGTGCTCTGAATACCAGGTATGCATTGAATGGCCCATTTCATGTACAAGGGTAAACAGATCATCCAATGTGTTGTTGTAGTTAAGAAGCATGTAAGGATGTACTCCGTAAACACCGCTGGAATATGCTCCGCTTCTCTTTCCTTCATTCTCAAGAACGTCTATCCATCTCTCCTTATAAGCTGTTTTTACAACGCTTAAATACTCTTCTCCAAGAGGTGCGAGAGCCTTAAGAGATATGTCTTTTGCTGTCTCATAGTCTACTTCTGATTCGTAATCACTTACCATTGATACGTAAACGTCATACATATGGAGCTCATCAACGCCAAGAAGCTTTTTCCTGAGATCCACGTATCTGTGCATTTTATCGAAGCCATCATGTATTGTGTTTATAAGTCTGTCACAAACAGCCGGATCTACATTGTTTCCATTGACAGCTGCTTCAAAAGCACCGCTGTATTTTCTTGCTTTTGATGAAAAGATTCTGCTTTTAACTTCTGCATCATATAAAGCTGCAAGGATATTCTTAAATTCCTTGTACTTTTCATAATAAGCTTCGAATGCATTTTTTCTGAGTTCTCTGTCCCTGGACATCTCAAGGGGAACGAATCTGCCGTTTGAAAGCTGATGATCTTTTCCCTCTGAATCTTTAACATCCGGGAACTTCATGTCTGCATTTGAAAGCATTGAATATCCCTTTCTGGGAGATGACTGAAGTTCTCCTGCTGATGCAAGAAGCTGCTCCATCTCCTTGTTAAGGGTGTGGTCCTTCAGTCTTCTTATTTCATTTACAAAAACATCAAAACGCTTGAGTTCTTCGTTTTCCTCTCTGAATCTGTTAAGTGTGTCATCAGAAATATCAAGAATTTCAGGACTCATAAAAGATATTTTTTCATCTGCGCCTACATATGCTGACATGGCCTTCTGTGCCATTCCCTGATATTTGGAATTTGCAGTGTCCTCATCCTGTCTCATAGATGCATAGCCATATACTCTTGAAAGAAGAAGTTCCATCTCCTCATAAAGCTTTAGTACTTTCACAAGATTATCAGCACTTTCAGCTATCTTGCCTTCATATGTCTTTATCTCATCAGCAACTTTACTGACTTTTGCTATCTCCTCATCCCACTTTTTTTCATCATCATAAATATCCTCAAGTCTCCAGGTGAGCTCTTTTGCCACCTCTTCTCTTTTCGGTAATCTATCCATTTTATCTATTCCTCCATTAGTTTATTCTTATAAAAGCAATAATAATTATAACATAGGATATTGCTTATCACATTTGTGTATATTTTTAAGTGATATATTAAACTTTCATAAAATATCTGCTATAAAAGGTCTCTTTATCTTTCATAAGGTTATAATTATTTTATCGAAATATTATCAAGGAGAGACTATGTCTGCTGCAGCTACAAATCAGGTAATTAAATATACTTGGAAAGATGTAAATTCATCCATGGATTCCATGCGGGTTATGTTTGACCTGGTACGTCTTGTTGATGCGGAAGAATGCAGAGAGGTTTTTGTAACCGACAGTGGTGAACTGACCTTTGGAAGGGAGTGTTATGCTGTCTGGAACTCTGACCACCGCTGCGTAAACTGCACAAGCTACAAGGCATGCCACACTCATCAGAAAAAGAGCCGCGTGGAGTATTTTGATGGAAAAAGTTATCAGATTCAGTCTGTTCCGATTGAACTTACATTAAAAGATAATACGGATTACTCCTGTAATATGGAGCTTATTACTTTTACCGAGCTGGTTCCCGGAATTCAGACTCAGCAGGAAAAAGATGAGCTTGAAACCAGCGGATATATTTCAACACATGACAACCTCACAGGAGTATTGAACTGGGATGGTTTTTGCAAAAGAGCGCGAAGTCTTCTTAGTGAATATCATGATGATTATGTTATTGTCTCTGTAGATATTGATAATTTCAGATTCGTAAATTCACTTTTTGGAAACAGCACCGGTAATGAAGTATTGATTGGAATATCCGGTATATTGAATGATATGTGTGACGAGAAAAGCACCTTCGGCAGATGCGGTGGTGTTAATTTCGCTATATGCAAATATCTGGATTGCGATATGGAGAAATGGATTGATGAAATAACAAATAAAATCTCTTCTCTGATTGATGTTCCTACTTTCCAGCTTTCCACGCATTTTGGTTTGTTTAAAGTAGAAAACAGAAATCTTCCAATATCAATAATGTACGACAGATCATATATGGCACTTGAGGATGTGCGTCTAAATAACAGTAAAGTCTTCGGATGGTTTAACGATTCTCTGATGCAAAAAGCTCTTCATGAGCAGAGGGTCATATCTGATTTCAAAGCGAATCTTACAAGTGGTCAGTTTGTAATTTACCTTCAGCCTCAGGTTGATAAGGAAGGTAAAATCGAAGGAGCTGAATGTCTGGTCAGATGGATTCTTCCGGATGGCAAAGTCCTTCCTCCCTTTGAATTTATAGAGATTTTGGAACAGTCTAATCTGATAGGATCCCTTGACCACTATGTCTGGGAGCTGGCAGCAAAACAGCTCTCTGCCTGGAAGGGAACCGTATATGAAGATTTGTATCTGTCGGTTAATGTTTCACCTAAGGATTTTTATCATTTCGATATAGCTTCTGTTTTTCCTGAGTTATGTAAAAAGTATGATATCAATCCTGGTAAACTTCATGTGGAGATCACCGAAACAGCAATCGCAGATGAGATGCAGAACAACATGGTTACCTTGGAAAAACTTCAGGAAGCAGGATTCATTGTTGAGATTGATGATTTTGGAAAGGGTTCTTCATCTCTTGGTCTTTTAAAAGATTTAAAAGCCGATGTTCTAAAGATTGACATGCGTTTTATTCAAAAGAGCGAAAATGATAAGAGAAGTAATGTTATTTTGGAATCAGTCATCGATATGGCAAAACGCCTTAACATGGAGGTTATCTCAGAAGGTGTGGAGACACAGGATCAGCTGAATAATCTTACAAATCTCGGATGTGAGATTTTCCAGGGATTCTATTTCTCAAAACCTATTCCTGTGGCTGCATTCGAGAAGCTTGCTGCAGATTCAATAATTTGATAAAAGTACAAAACCGGCACGATAACACACTATCATGCCGGTTTTATTTTTCTTTTATAATTGCAGAAATAAATCACTTTCCTTTATAACAAATGATGTACTCGTTTTTCATATCATTAAACAAAATAAAATTATCTTCAGAAAGATCGTAAATCTTTACCACATCCGTAAACTCATCTGATTCAATACTTAATTCTCCCGATATTTCCGGAATACTTTTTAAGGCATCTATGTTATACTCCTTCGTCTTTTCATTTTCGAAAATTGCATTGTAGAGAATCTGTGATTCCACAAGATCCTGGAAAAAGTGGCTTCCATATGACAGTTCTGGATTATAGCCAGCTTTGGAATCAGCAATTTCGCAGATGGCATCAAATTCACTGATATCTGAGAAATCAGTAGGAACTCCCAGCTCCGGAGATGATGTTCCAATTCTGCCCGGAGCCATAAGAAGCATGTGTTTACCTTTATTTCTCATCTGCCAGTTAACCTTGCCTATAACCTGTGCTACCTTATATTTCATCTGATATGGCATGTTGTAATATTTTTCAGGATCAATGTAAACAATAATATCCAGCTTGATATTTCTTGAAACTCCCATCGCAGAATTCTTGCATTCAAAAAGTATATCAGATTCGGAGATATTTTTCGGAGCATCCATATTGCTTTCATCTGCAAAAACCTGTAAAGGTCTGCACTGAAGCATATTTATAACATAATCATCATTCTCAGATAGATTTATTGTAAATTCTGTATCCACAGGATAGTTATATTCATCCTGAATCGTTCTGAGAATTGTCTGCAAATCTTTCATGAGACTCTCTTTTCTTACCAGTCCCTGACATGAGATAAATTCAATATTTCTGTCCTCTCCCCTGTCTCTGAACATTCTTTCAGTATCAAAGTCATGTTCAAGCAAAACTCTGCGAATATATCCCGGTAACAGATTATAGATTTTTTCCAGATTGACCTGCTCAAGTTTTCTTTCACTTCGATTTATAAGTTCAAGTTTTTTCTGTGAATATTTATGTTTTTCCACTGAATTAGTCGCAGTGGTTGCAGTTGGATTTCCTAGATTTACTATTCTGGGATAAGAACCTTCGGTTCTGTCAACAGCTGATGTTCCAAGTCCCATTACAAGCCTTAACATTCCAGCTTCAGGATCAAGTGATTCCATAAATCTGTACGGACTGTAGGAATAGCCTACACCTGCAGCGCACGGCATATAAAACTCACCATAATATGAACCGGAGACTCTCTGAATTAGCAGAGCCATCTGCTCATCTCTTGCCTGAAGTCCTCTTCTGCTTCTATAATCAAGAGCTGACTTACTCATGGTACTCGCATAAACAGTACGGATCGCCTCCTCAAGTTCAACGAGTCTTTGATCCATGCTTCCTGAATTTGAACAGAACACCGATTCATACTTTCCCGCAAATGCATTTCCAAATCCATCTTCCAAAATTGAACTGGATCTTACAATTATCGGGTCCTGACCATAATACTCAAGAAGCCTGACAAACTGTTCCTCCATATCTCTTGAAAAAACACCTTCATGAAGTTTTTGGGCAAACTCTTCCGCAATTGAGAAAAATTCTTCTTTACTTCTCTGTCTTATTCGGAGATCCCAAAACCTGTTTTCCACAATAAATGAATAGAATACATCTGATCCAACATAGAATGAATCATGGGGTTCAAGTTTTTCATAAATATCCGGTGCCTTGTTTTCAATGATTTTTCTGGAAAGAAGCATACCACAGGCTTTTCCCCCAATCATTCCTGTTCCGATCATTCTGTTTTTTACAGAAAAATAATCTTCCGGTTTGAAATTGCGTTTGATCATCTCACGCATTTTTTCATCACGGGTCATCATGATATTGCACATTCGACTGCAGGCTTCTGTTACATCTACTCCATTAGAGTTCAACAATTGAGTCTGTGAGAAAAATCTGTCCCAACTGTCCATATTTTCTCTGTCACTGGATGCAGAATTCTTCGCAAGAATCTGATAGAAATGGCTGGCCATTACTCCATCAAGAATTGGTTTGAATGTCCCACTCTCCGGTTCATAAACATGTGGAAGAAACATTGTCTCTGAATATCTGTTCCAGATTTTGTCAGGCCTTACATATATTTTGTCTTTATCCGAGTAAACATCCAAAAACAACTGAGTAGTGTCACGTATTTTTGCAATTGCCTGAAATGAATGATTACCTCTGATAAGCGGAAAAAATGCAACCGTATCAAGAATAAATAAATATGGACATGTCACCTGAAAAAAGTTACCCATCATAAGATCAGTTGCCCATGCTGTTTGTAGTTCAGACAGGCAGTCAAAAACATAGAAGGCTTCTCTTCCTTCTTTTCTTATGATTTCATGTATTTCAACAGTGAAGTTTTCAAATCTGTGATTCAGTTCAACATTTATAATCTTTACTCCATCCTGTTCTTTTACCAAAGGCTCATGGGAAGCAAATCTTATATAAATCAGATTTCTTTTATCTTTTATTGCCTGTTGTACATATGGATCAACAAAGTATTTGAATTCATCAAGATTATCAACTCTCCAAACTACATTATCTCCAAGTCTTATGTTATCGAAATTTGTATCCATCTGTGGAATTCCGGATTGTACTCTGTCAAATGCTGCCATTGTGTACCTCCCTTCAGACAAAAATATAATTGAAAAAGGCGCTC
The DNA here is from genome assembly GCA_947168335.1 of uncultured Butyrivibrio sp. Lineage (GTDB taxonomy): Bacteria > Bacillota > Clostridia > Lachnospirales > Lachnospiraceae > Butyrivibrio. The sequence continues at coordinate 59,380 of CAMVLM010000001.1, forward strand.
GACAATAAGTCGAAACGCCTTTGTTTACTAATATTATTTTAGCAAATAAAAATCAATTTTAAAATAACAACAAAAAGTCCGAATTATCAGATTCATGATGTGGTAATAATTTTAGACAAAAAAAGAAATGCGATATAATCGCACTTCTCAACGTTCCCGATGTGATTCGAACACACGACCTTCCGCTTAGGAGGCGGACGCTCTATCCAGCTGAGCTACGAGAACAAATATGATGACCTGCTGTTGCAGGCGACTTACATATTTTATCACAGAGGATAGATCAGTTCAACTGATCGGGATAATTTACAAATCCCTGCATCCAGATAGTTCCTTTAAATCTTCTACCCGGAAGAGGTTCACCTAAAAGGTCTTTTCTGTTAATGCAGACATCAAAAATCAGTTCATTACAATTAACAGTCATGATGACAATCTTCTGACCGGTAATTTTGTTAATCTCTTCTCTGCACTCTTCAATCTCACCCATGATAGAATACTGATCACACTCAACACCATAAGGCATAAAGTAATTATCAATAAGAGTGTAGATATCTGAAGTTCTGATTTTTTTAGAGATGGCACTATAGGTATCCATATCTTCCATGGATAAAGTTTCTAAAGCGTTTTCATCTCCTTTTCTCGCCTTGTGCATCAGCTTCTCTCTTGCACCTGCTCTCTTCTTGGCAAAAGATTTATCACTGTCTGTCTTGGCAATAGGCATCATCACCACTCCATTTAATGAAAGAGCTGACAATGTCAGAGTTGTTCCTTTTATAGGAAATCTGTTTTCATTCTGAATCTTGATATAGGGAATCATGTTCTGCATATAAAAGATCAGAGTTACTCCAACCCTTAAATCATCGCAGACTCCGGCATAGGATTCTTTGGCCGCATGCCTGGAGACAGTGATGTCTTCCTCAGTAGTTATTCCATTTCCTCTGATATAAGGATAATAATAATCATAAAGGAATTTATCCTGTTCATTAAATTCCCCACATACACAGATTCCAATTCCGTCGGCGAAATCCTTGCAAAATTCGCCTATGAGTTTTTCTCCATCTTTTGTTACATAAGATCTGGTATCTGCCTGCTGAACAGTCATAGCTATAAGATTCTGTATTTCTTCACGATTGTTCAGATTTTCAAAACCTATTGCTCTTAAGTAATTATGCATGGATTTCACCTCCTTTCATTTTTTCTTCAGAAAAAATTATTTTACCGGAATCATCTTTTCTTTTCCGCCCATGTAAGGTCTGAGTGCTACCGGAATATTTACAGATCCGTCCTCGTTGAGATTGTTCTCAAGGAATGCAATAAGCATACGAGGCGGAGCAACAACTGTATTGTTAAGTGTGTGAGCAAGATAATTTCCATCCTTACCCTTGATTCTGATCTTAAGTCTTCTTGCCTGAGCATCTCCAAGGTTAGAGCAGCTACCAACTTCGAAGTACTTCTTCTGTCTGGGTGACCATGCTTCTACATCACATGACTTGCACTTAAGATCAGCGAGGTCTCCTGAACAGCACTCAAGAGTACGAACAGGAATATCCATTGAACGGAAAAGATCAACAGTGTTCTGCCAAAGCTTGTCATACCACTTCTTTGAATCTTCGGGTTTACATACAACAATCATCTCCTGCTTTTCAAACTGATGAATTCTGTAAACACCTCTCTCTTCAATACCATGAGCACCCTTCTCTTTTCTGAAGCAGGGTGAATAACTTGTAAGTGTCTGAGGAAGTTCTTCTTCCTGAATAATCTGCTCTTTGAACTTACCGATCATGGAATGCTCACTTGTACCGATAAGATAGAGATCTTCTCCCTCAATCTTGTACATCATTGCTTCCATTTCAGGGAAACTCATAACTCCTTCAACAACATTTCCATGAATCATGAAAGGAGGAACACAGTATGTAAATCCTCTGTCAATCATGAAGTCTCTTGCATAAGAAATTACAGCAGAGTGAAGTCTTGCGATATCACCCATGAGATAATAGAAGCCATTTCCTGCAACTCTTCTTGCTGCATCAAAATCAACTCCGTTAAATCTCTCCATTATATCTGTGTGATAGGGAATTTCAAAATCGGGAACAAAAGGCTCACCGAATTTTTCGATTTCAACATTTTCTGAATCATCTTTTCCAATCGGAACTGTTTCGTCAATGATCTGAGGAATTACCATCATGATCTTCATAACTTTCTCATCAACGACCTTCTGATTCTCTTCAAGTTCTGCAAGACGCTTTGCATCGGCAGCTACTTCAGCCTTCTTTGCTTCAGCTTCTTCCTTCTTACCCTGAGCCATAAGAGCTCCGATTTCCTTTGAAATCTTGTTACGGTTTGCTCTAAGCTCATCAGCTTCCTGCTGATTTGTTCTTCTCTCGTTATCAAGTTCAATAACTTCATCAACAAGCGGAAGCTTCTCATCCTGGAATTTTTTCTTAATGTTTTCCTTTACTACGTCCGGATTTTCTCTTAGAAATCTGATATCTATCATTTTCTCATCCCCTTTATTTTAATTAAGATAATTAATTGCCTCATCAAGTGCCTGCTGCTCTTCTTCACCAAGTTCAAGAGCACATGTTCCATTTTTTATTTCCTTGGAATATGTATAGTTGCCATCTGAACTGTGAACAGAGTTTAAAATAAATCCATTGTTGTCCTCATCAAGAAGTGCAAGTGAATAACTTAGTTTTCCACCCATCTGATTGAATGCATCATATTTTACTATACCAATCTTCTGAAAGCAAAGGGCAAGTCGATTATATAAATCATTTATGCTTTTACGGTTTTTTTCTGTCTCTATTTTGATAAACTTATTATCCTCAAATAAAGCAACTATTTCATCCTCAAGGGATGCTGCATCCTTACCCTTCATAAATTTAGATATCTGATGCTTAATTTCTTTTATTTTCTTATTCTGAGCTAATATCAATACAAGAAGTACAATTATTATAATTAAAAGTACGATCAAAATATAAGCTATATCAATATTAAGTCCCAATGAATTAAACAAATTACTATTCATCTGAATCTCCGCAAGTATTTATTTTTGTTTTTATCTGTATAATCTCTCTGTTATCTTTTCAAGATCATCAGTATTGTAAAACTCTATCTCGATTTTTCCAGCTCCGTCACCTTTGGAAATAATTTCAACCTTGGTTCCGATTGCCTGCTTACATTTCTCTTCAAGTTCTCTGTAAGCTGACTCGACACTTTCGTTTTTCTTAATTGTATTCTTCTTTTTCTTTTCAGGCTTACCAAGATTTTTAACAAGCTTTTCAGTATCGCGGACACTCATCTTCTTATCAAAAATCTCTTCTGCAATCTGAAGCTGTTCCTGAGGATTTTCAATTGAGATCAGTGCTCTTGCATGTCCTGTACTAAGTTTACCATCAATAACCATCTGTCTTACATCTTCACATAATTTAAGAAGACGGAGAGAGTTAGTAATTGCTACTCTGCTCTTAGAAACTTTTTCAGCTACAATGTCCTGAGTATATCCGAAATCATCTATGAGTTTCTTATATGCAAGTGCCTCATCAATAGGATTGAGATCATCTCTCTGAATATTGTCGATAAGAGCATACTCAGCTATCTCTTCTTCTGTAAGATTTTTAATAATTACAGGAACTTCTTTAAGTCCTGCTTTTTTGGCTGCACGCCATCTTCTCTCACCACCGATTATTTCATAGTGGTCTTTTCTATCCTGAACAATAAGAGGATTGATAATACCATGCTGCTTAATTGATTCTGAAAGTTCAATAAGCTTATCCTCATCAAATGTTTTTCTGGGCTGGTCTCTGTTGGGTTCAACCTTTGTAATATTTACGATTGAAACCTGACCCTCTTCCGGAGTATCGTTTTTTGATTCGCTGCTTTTGGATGTCTTTGGAGCAGGAGCTATAAGAGCATCAAGTCCTTTTCCCAATCCATGCATTCCTTTTTTCGGAGCCATAATTACCTCTTTCCATATTTAGTATAATGTTTCACGTGAAACACTAATAGTTGTATTTTATCAGAACTTTCTTCCAATTACTTCATCAGCAAGCAATCTATATGCTTCAGCACCTGATGATTTGGAATCATATAAGTTGATTGGAATACCATAACTGGGTGCTTCTGCTAATCTGATGTTTCTGGGAATAATTGTTTTGTAAACATTCTCATTGATGTGGTCTTTTACATTTTCAACGACCTGCATTGAAAGATTTGTCCTGGAATCATACATGGTAAATATAACTCCTTCCATCTCAAGGTCATTATTCAATCTTTCTTTTACCAGATTTACAGTATGAACTAACTGGCTAAGTCCTTCAAGTGCATAATACTCACACTGGATTGGGACAAGAACTGTATTAGCAGTTGTCATCGCATTGATTGTAAGCATACTAAGTGAAGGCGGGCAATCAATTATTATGAAATCATAATTGTCACGAATAGTCTCCACTGAATTCTTTAATACATATTCCTTATTTTCAATATCGAGAAGTTCAATCTCTACTGCAGCAAGATTTACATTTGAAGGAATAATGTCTACACCTTCCACTACATCTTTGCAAAGTGCTTCTTCGACATTACATTGTCCAATCAGTAATTCATATATTGTGTTTTCTAATTGATTCTTATTCAGACCAAATCCACTTGTTGTATTACCCTGAGGATCCGTATCAATTACCAGAACTTTTTTACCTTTTTCTGCAAGAGTAGCAGACAGGTTTATAGATGTGGTAGTTTTTCCAACGCCACCTTTTTGATTTGCAATTGCTATTGCTCTACCCATTTTTTCTCTCCCTCTTAGATTTTTCGACTCAATTACGTATTATATCACAATTCTATAAAATATCTCTTGGCAAATTGTTTAAAAATATTAATCAAATCAAGTGATATTAATGTTTCACGCGGATGAATTACTATATATTGGGTTAAAATGTTTCACGTGAAACAATTTCTTGTGAAAAATAATTTTCAAATTGTAATGTTTCACGTGAAACTTTTATTTTGTTTTATAAAAATATATTTATAGAGGACTCTTTTGTGGTGTTCCTGCTTTACGAGGATACTTTGAAGATGTTGGCTGAACTTTATCAATTATACAAATAGCTCTTTGTACATCAGTCCCGGGAAGCATAAATTCATTTATTGAATTTAGCTTTCCACCAAGTAAGAATATTGCACTTGATGCTTCATTAACTTCTTCTTTTGCTTTATCACCTTTATATGATAAAAACTTCCCACCTACTTTTATATATGGTAAACAATATTCACAGAGAGTTGAAAATCTTGCAACTGCTCTTGAAACAGCAACATCATATTTTTCTCTTAACTCACCTTTTTTAGAATCAGAAAAATCTTCAGCTCTTCCATGTACAGTTTTAATACTTCCCTGTTCATTTAGTGATAACTGATCAATTACTTCATTTAAAAAATTTATTCTCTTATTCAAAGAATCAAGTAATGTTACATTTAGATTTGGAAATACTATCTTAAGAACAATACCTGGAAAACCTGCTCCGGTTCCAATATCAATTACAGACAGATCATCCTGTTTAAAATCAAAGAATTTAAATGATGAAACACTGTCAGTAAAATGTAACTTACATACTTCATCAAATTCAGTGATTGCAGTCAGATTCATTTTATTATTCCAATAAACTAATAAATCATAATATTTATCCAGCTGTATTAATTGCTTTTCAGTTAATGTAATTCCAAATGAATTAAAATCATTTATAAGTGATTCAAAATTATGTGTCACTATTATCCTCCAAATAGATAAAGATAAAATTACAATATATAGTGTTTCACGTGAAACATTATCTACTAGTAGTAGTTATTCTTTATTCTGTCTGTTGTAGTTCTCAAGATATACTAACAATACTGAAATGTCTGCAGGATTAACTCCACTTATTCGTGATGCTTGTCCAACATTTTTAGGTTTGAACTTTTTAAGGTTTTGTCTTGCCTCAAGACGAAGACTTATAACATCATCATAGTTAATCTCAGAAGGAATTATTTTCTTTTCTGTCTTTCTGAATTTATCTACCTGTCTTTGCTGTCTTTCTATATATCCTTCATACTTGATATTAATCTCAACCTGTTCAATAACTTCTTTTGATAATTCAGGTCTGTCCGGATCAAGATCTTTTAATGACTCATAATCAAGTTCAGGTCTGCATATTAATTCAGCTAATGAAACAGCAGTTTTAAGTCTTGGAGAATTATGCTCATCCATAAATTTCTGAACTGTAGCATTTGCTCCCAACTTTATACTCTTTAATCTTTCAGTCTCATCTTCTATCTGTTTTTCTTTTAAAAGAAGTGCCTGATATTTTTCTTCTGATATAAGACCAACTTCATATCCTTTTTTTCTGAGTCTGATATCAGCATTATCCTGTCTAAGCAAAAGTCTGTACTCAGCTCTTGATGTCATCATTCTATATGGCTCAAGATTGTCCTTTGTAACAAGGTCATCAACAAGTACTCCAATATAACCTTCTGATCTGTCTATTGATAAGTAAGGTTTTCCAAGAATTTGCATGCACGCATTTATACTTGCGTAAAGTCCCTGGGCTGCAGCTTCTTCATAACCACTGCTTCCATTAAACTGACCTGCACTAAATAATCCTCTGATTTTTTTAATCTCGAGTGTAGGATAGAGTTGTCCTGAACATAAACAATCATATTCGATCGCATATGCGTTTTTTACTATTACACAATTTTCAAGTCCTGGAACAGATCTGTACATCTGAACCTGAACATCTTCAGGCATAGAAGATGACATTCCATCTATGTACATTTCATTTGTATGTGTTCCTTCAGGTTCAACAAATACCTGATGTCTAATCTTATCAGGAAATTTAATTACCTTATCTTCTATAGAAGGACAATATCTTGGACCTATACCTTCAATAACACCTGCATAGATTGGAGATCTATCTATGTTATTTCGTATAATTTCATGTGTTTTTTCATTTGTATAAGTTAAGTAGCAATAATGCTGTTCTTTCTGAATTGAATCAGGATCTGTATCAAATGAAAAAGGAATAACAGGAGTATCACCGGTCTGGATTTCCATTTTTGAATAATCAATAGAATTTCCATCCATTCTTGCAGGTGTACCTGTTTTAAATCTTCTAAGTTCTACTCCACCTTTAATAAGTGAATCCGATAAAAGATTTGAAGGCTGTAATCCATTTGGTCCTGTATAAGAAATTGATTCTCCGCAAAGACATCTTGATTTTAAATATGTACCGGTACAGAGAATAATTGTTTTACCTTCATAAATGAGACCGGTTACAGTCTTTACACCTTTTACTCTTCTTTCATATCCTTCTGTCAAAAGATCAGAATCTTTATTTTTATCTAATTCTTCAAATAGAATTTCAGATATTTCAGCCTGCTTTATAGTAAGGTTTTCCTGAGCCTGCATTATCATCTTCATTGATTTTGAATACTCTGCTTTATCAGCCTGAGCTCTAAGTGAATGAATAGCAGGTCCTTTTGACTTATTTAGCATTTTGGATTGAAGGTAGGTTTTGTCGATATTTTTACCCATCTCTCCACCAAGAGCATCAATTTCTCTTACGAGATGTCCCTTGGAAGATCCTCCAATATGAGGATTGCATGGCATGAAAGCAATATTATCAACACTTAAAGTAAACACAATTGTCTTAAGACCAAGTCTGGATGCAGCAAGTCCTGCTTCACAACCTGCATGTCCACCGCCTATAACTATTACATCAAAATTATCTACAACCATTAAAAACTCCAATCACTTACCCATACAGAATTTAGAGAAAATCTCATCAACAAGATCTTCATCTACTTCCTGTCCGATTATTTCACCCAGATAAGAATATGCATTCATAAGATCAATTGAAAAGAAATCTTCAGACATATCATCCATTATGCTCATCTCAACTTTTTTAAGACTTTCGAAAGCATGTATTAGAGCTTCCTTCTGTCTTAAATTGGTAACATAGACTTCTTCTTTTGGAAGTATATCACCGTTAAAGAACATATCCGATATTATTTTTTTCAAATCTTCAATACCGGCATCATCAACCATGGATGTTTTTATTACTTTTATATCTGAACCATATACTTTATAAATATCATCTTCGGTTATGCTGATTTTATCGCTTATATCATTTTTATTTAAAAGAACTATCACATTATTATTTAAAATAATATTTTTTATTCTTTCATCATCTGAAAGTTTATCATCTGTCGAATCGATTATGTATAAAATCAGATCAGCTGTATCAGCAGACTTAACTGCCTTGTTCACACCAATCTGTTCTATTCTATCTTCTGTATCTCTAATTCCGGCAGTATCAATAACATGTAGTATTATATTATCAAGCTTTATTGTTTCTTCAATTGTATCTCTTGTGGTTCCTTCAATATCAGTAACAATTGCTCTTTCTTCACCTGCAAGTTTATTGAGCAGTGAAGATTTTCCTGCATTGGGCTTTCCAATAATAACAGTTTTTATTCCATCTTTTCTTATTATTCCTTCATCTGAATTTTTAATCATGCTGTCTATTTTAGAAATCCAGGAAGAATTCTTTTCAGAAAGTCTGTCACTATAACCTGTAAGGTCATAGTTTTCAGGATCATCTATTGCAGATTCAATAAAAGCCATTTCATAAAGAACTTCTTTTCTTATGGAATCTATTTTCTTAAATAATTCACCACCAAGCTGTAATTCAGAATTCTTCATTGAAAATTCATTTTGAGCATGAATTAAATCCATTACTGCTTCAGCTTTTGTAAGATCAATTCTTCCATTCAAAAAAGCTCTTTTTGTGAACTCTCCAGGTTCAGCTAATCTGCATCCTGTTTTTATAAGTAAATTGATGATGGTTTCCATAATTAAACGTCCACCATGAGAATTGATTTCAACAACATCTTCTTTTGTGTAGCTTCTCGGAGCTTTCATTATTGAAACCATTACTTCATCAATTTTATTTTCTTCTTCATCAACAATAAACCCATAGTTAATTGTATGGGTTCCAAAATTTTTCAGATTATGCTTTCCGGAAGGGGAAATAAATAATTTGTCCACATGATCAAGTGCATTATCACCACTTATTCTGATAATACCAATTCCCGCATCCATCATAGATGTTGCTATTGCACATATAGTGTCATCTTTGAAAATCATTTTAGTTTCCTCAAAATTATGAGTAAAAAGGGCTGTCATTGAAATTTCAGGAAATCAATGACAGCCCATAAGAATTACTTTTTAAGTGTTACAACTACTCTACGGAAGGGCTCTTCTCCTTCACTATGTGTTGTTACATATTTATCTGACTGAAGTGCTGAGTGAATAATTCTTCTCTCATAAGGATTCATAGGTTCAAGCGAAACAGCCTGTCTGTTCTTACGAACCTTATAAGCAATATTCTTTGCAAGGTTTTCGAGAGTTGCCTTTCTGCGGCTTCTGTAATTTTCAGTATCAACTTTTACATGAATGTAATCTTCACTTCCTCTGTTTACTACCAGTGAAATAAGATACTGAAGTGAATCAAGAGTCTGTCCTCTCTTACCAATAAGAACACCCATCTCATCACCTGAAAGTTCAACTTCAAGAACTTTATCGGTCTCATTGTATTTTGCATCAATGTTTACTTTCATGTTCATAGCAGAGAAAATATTTGTTGAAAATTCTTTTGCTCTGTTTATAAACTCATGATCATAAACGTAAGATACTTCTTTAACTTCTTGTACAGGAGCATCTTCTACATTCTTAACACTCTCTGTCTTTTTTACAGATTCAGCTTTAACGCTTTTAGCCTGCTGCTGAGCTTTGATTTTTTCATCAATCTGCTCTTCCAAAGAAATTGTTTTTTCTTCAACAACTGTTTCTTTTTCTTCAGATTTAATTCTTGCTCTTATAATAGCAGGTTTAACTTTAAGTCCAAGAAAACCGGTTGAACCTTCTGAAATAACTTCATAATCAAGACGGTCACTTGTAACTGTGAACTGTGCACAAGCTTCTGTAATGCAATCATCGACAGTCTTAGCTGTAATTTCGATGTAATCCATTATTAGTTTTCCCCCTGTTTATTATTTTTATTATCAAACTCTTTAACCATATTAGCTCTGGCAAGAAGACTCTTCTTATTTATGTTTCCTTTTGAATAAATATCATTTGCCTTCTTAATTCCGGCATCTTTCTCAGCCTGAGTAAGAGTTGAGCCAATTGAAGAAGTAGTTCTTGTATTCATATTGGCATACTTATTCATCTGAGGCGTTGCCTTCATTGCTTCAAGCTTTTTCTTATACTTTTCAGTATTCTTCTCAATTTCAGCATCAATATCAATTGTATCAATGTGCTTGTTGATTATGATCTGCATTATTGTTCTGAAAACAGCACCTGCAATCCAGTAAAGACCAAGACCTGCAGGAAGTGTAAATGTGAAGAACAAAGACATCAGAGGCATCATCATGTTCATAGTCTTCATTGAATTAGCCATCTGAGCTGCCTGATCATTAGGGTCATTGGATGTATTTGCTGCCTGAGGCATAAGCTTGATGCTGATCCACTGTGTAAGTGCTGAAAGAACCGGTATGGAAATAGCACCAATAAGTAATCCAAAATGTTTTGTTGCAAATGCTGTCTTCAACATATATGAAGGAGCATCACCAATATTAAGACCAAGGAAGCTGTTATACTCATTCAAAAGATTGTGAGTATTTGCAATTGAATCTCCAAGACTTGAAAACTTCTCAGAAAGTGCATTCCAGTCAGCTGTTGAAGCCTTATTAAGAACATCTATGAAAGTATTCTCTATATAAGTTGTATCACCAGAAGTGAATGCTTCATTTGTAAACTGTTTACTGTACTGAGATGCGCTTGATAAAGTCTGAAGAAAATCGCTTGCTCCAGCCGTCTCACGAAGATTTGAAACAAGAGGATAAAAAGCATTTCTAACCTGTGTAACATAAGCAGGCATTGAATAAATTACTCTGTAAAGAGCAATCATTACAGGAAACTGAATTAAAAGCTGAACACAGCTACCTGTCTGAGAAACTCCATACTTGGCATAAAGGGCTTTGATTTCTTCCTGCTGAGCAAGCATTGAATCATTATCCTTTTTGCCTTTATACTTTGCCTGAATTGCCTGAAGCTCAGGACTCATTTTTGCCTGAAGCTTGGAAAACTTCTGCTGCTTATAAGTAAGTGGCAGCATCAGAATGTACATAATAAGAGTAAATAAAATAATAGCAATACCAGTACTGGGATTACCTATTGTATTGAGAAATACGAAGATCCAGTTCATGATATGACCAAGAAGCCATGCGATAGGACCAACAATTTTTCCCTGATATTGTGTTAATGCAACTAAATTCAAAACCTAATCCTCCGATTTTACGGAACAGGATCATAACCCCCGCTTGAAAAAGGATTGCATCTAAGTATTCGCCAAATGGCAAGTAGACTTCCTTTAAAAGCTCCGTATTTTTCTATTGCTTCCAGTCCGTATTGTGAACAAGTCGGTATATACGGACATTTTGTTCTCTTCATAGGAGAAATATACTTTTGATAAAACCTAATCAGATATATCAGTATTTTCTTCATCTGTCACCTCATCATTTTTCCTTAGATGAGACTTACCGGCCAGATATAAGAATGACTTCTCAATATCAAAATATCCTGCATCCTTAGCACGGATTCTGGCCACGACTACTATATCTAAACCACTATTAAATATATCTTCATGTAGTCGGTAAACTTCTCGAACAAGTCTTGCAAACCTGTGCCTTACAACACTGTTCCCTACTTTTTTACTAACTGAGATTCCAAGTCTGTTTATCTTTAATCCATTTTCTCTGACATAAACAACAATGTACTTGTCTGCAACACTAGCACCAGTCTTATAAACTTTCTGGAAATCAGTTGTCTTTTTTAACGATTCTGTATGATTCATTACAATTCACTAATAAAGAAATACGCGAATATGCATTCAGCACATTCGCGCAAAAGACCACAAGGCATGTGGCCCTATTATGCAGATATTCTCTTTCTACCCTTAAGTCTTCTTGCAGCAAGTACTTTTCTGCCTCCGTTGCTGCTCATTCTTGCTCTAAAGCCGTGAACACGAGCTCTCTGAAGCTTATGCGGCTGATAAGTTCTCTTCATAGTCGAAATACACCTCCTTCTCAATAATGTATGCTAAGTTCGGTAAAAACCTCACTAAGTGTTTGCATATCAGAAAAAATCGACCTTATTATAAGATAAATAGGTATTTGAGTCAAGTTTAAAAATAATTGTGGATAACTTTAAAAAAAATTTGATTTTTTTGATATCAACATATGGTACGAAAAAAAGTTATCCACACCAAAATGTTGATTTTGTGGATAAGTTGTTATTATCTGTAAATTCAAAAACTTTATCCACATTTTGTGGATAGATTGTGGAAAACATGTTTGCGATATGTTGATTTGAATTTTTAAACCCCAGTGTTTATGCGGATTATAGACTGTGTATCTTGAATATATACTTTTCCACTTTTCCACTTCATCGCAAATTCGATTTGTCTGAAAATAATTTTTTTAAAAAAGTTATCCACAATCCACAGTCGTTTGAAATTAATATCCCCATAGGATAAAATAAATTTCTAAATTCATATTGGGAGATTTGTATGGAAAAAGACACAGAACTAACTAATAAACTCAAAGAAAACTGGGATGTAATCAAGGATGAAGTCCGCAAGGATCTGGATATGACAACTATATCCTTTGATACATGGGTAAAACCCCTTTCAATATATAAGTATGAAAACGATACTGTTACTATTCTTATTCCTTTTGATGACAGTAACGCACTCAACTATATTGAAAAGAAATATCTTATGTTCTTCACAGTAAGAATATCTGAGTTTATTAACAGAAGTATCAATGTAAAATTTCTGTTAGAAAAAGATGTCACTATTAATAAGGAAGAAACACATTCAAAAAACTCTGAGGAACCTGAAAATGGCGGCAATAATTATGAGTTTTCAAATCTTAACCCTAAGTACAGATTTGATACTTACGTTGTAGGTGGTAATAACCGTTTTGCACACAACGCTTCTCTTGCTGTTGCAGAATCACCAGGTGAAGCCTATAACCCTCTCTTTTTATATGGAGGACCGGGACTTGGAAAAACTCACCTTATGCATGCCATTGGTCATTTCATTATTGAAAACAATCCGGGATCCAAGGTTTTATATGTAACATCAGAGCAGTTTACTAACGAAGTTATTGAATCAATCCGTAGTGGTAAAGCTGAAACAATGAGCAGACTTCGTGATAAATACAGAACAGTCGATGTTTTGATGGTAGATGATGTCCAGTTTATTATAGGTAAGGAAAGTACTCAGGAAGAATTCTTCCACACTTTCAATGTACTTCATCAGTCCGGTAAGCAGATCATTCTTTCATCTGATAAACCTCCGAAGGAAATGGAAACACTTGAAGAGAGATTCCGTTCAAGATTCGAGATGGGACTTATCTCTGATATCCAGGCTCCTGACTATGAAACAAGAATGGCCATCCTTAAAAAGAATTCTGAAAGCAACATTCAGCATATCAACGATGAAGTTTTCGAATATATTGCTACTAATATTAAATCAAACATCAGAGAGCTTGAAGGTGCTTATAATAAACTGATTGCTTTCTCAAGACTTAACAAGCTTGAAGATATTACTATGGAAGATGCAAAGGAAGCTCTTAAAGATCTTGTTACACCTGATGAGTCAAAGGTAATTACAATTCCTCTTATCATCAGCACTGTATGTGAGCAGTATGGAATCAAGCAGGAAGATATAGCTTCCAAAAAGAGAAATAAGGAAATCGTACTTCCCAGACAGATAATAATGTATCTTGCAAGAGAATATACTGACGCTCCTCTTGAAGAGATAGGTAAAGCTCTTGGCAAAAAGGATCATACTACTGTTATAAGTGGAGTAAATAAAATTAAAGATCTTCTTAACGGTGATAATGATGTTTCAAGAACTGTGGATATTATTAATAAGAAGTTAAACCCTTCATAATCAGTTTTGATTAGCAAAACAGGCTAAAACAAGCGATTTTAGCCTGTTTTTTTTATTAGAATTAAGGTGTGGATAAATTTGTTTATAATTAGTTTATAATTTGTTTATAAATTTAAATTGACGTGGAAAACTTTTTTATAGGTCTAAATCGCAAAATTTGGCTTGTGGCTAAGTTTAAAATTTACAACATTAAATTTTTATTTATCAACTATTAAAAATTTGTAAAAAAGGCAGATAAATTGTATAATGGATAAGGATTTCCACATATCAACACCTATTACTATTTATATTATTAAATATTAATTAATTATATATACATACGCGGTCGAAGGGAGTTTCTTAGGAATGAAATTTGTTTGTTCGAAATCAAACTTAATTACAGGACTTCAGATTGTATCAAAAGCTGTCCCGAACAAAACAACAATGTCCATATTGGAGTGCATTCTTATTGATGCTACTGAAGGTATCATTAAGTTTATTGCCAATGATATGGAACTTGGAATACAGACAGAAGTCGATGGTAATATTTTAGAGAGAGGTTATATCGCTATTGATGCCAAGATTTTCTTTGACATTATCAGAAAGCTTCCCGATAGTGATGTAATAATCGAATCTGATCAGAGCGGTAAGGTAACCATCAGCTGTGAGAAAGCTAAATTCAGTATTGTAGGAAGAAACGCAGATGATTTTACTTATCTTCCCAGTATTGAAAAAATTGATGGAATATCCGTTTCACAGTATACACTTAAGAATGTTATTCAGCAGACAATTTTCTCAATTTCTGAGAATGATGCTAATAAGATGATGGGTGGAGAGCTTTTTGAAATAAATCAGGATACACTTAAGCTTGTATCTCTTGACGGACATCGTATTTCTATCCGTAAGGTTAAGCTTCAGAATTCCTACGACTCAAGAAAAGTTGTAGTACCCGGTAAGACTTTGTCTGATATCAGTAAGATTATCAGCGACAGCACAGACAGTAATGTAGATATTTTCTTTACTGATAAACATATTCTTTTTGAGTTTGATAAGACAATAGTAGTTTCGAGACTTCTTGAGGGCGAGTATTTCAATATTGACCAGATGCTTTCAAGTGATTATGAGACAAAGATGACCATTTCCAGAAAGGAAATGCTTGATTGTATAGACAGAGCTACTCTTCTTGTAAAAGAGGGAGATAAAAAGCCTGTTATCATTTCCATAAATGACGAGAAGATGGAACTTAAGATTAATTCCACTATCGGAAGTATGGACGAAGAGATTGAAATTGAAAAACAGGGTAAGGACATAATTATCGGATTTAATCCCAAGTTCCTTATTGATGCACTTAGAGCGATTGAGGATGAAAACATTGATATTTATATGGTTAATCCCAAAGCTCCATGCTTTATAAGAGATAAGGATTCAACATATATTTATCTTGTTCTTCCTATCAACTTTACAACAGTGAATTAAAAGAGAGAAAAATGGAAAGTATTAGTTTAAGAGAAGGCGAAGAGTTTATTAAACTCGGACAGGCCATGAAAAAAGCCGGTCTTGAAGAATCCGGAGTAGATGCAAAAATGGATATTCAGGACGGACTTGTAAAAGTCAACGGTGAAGTAGAAACAAGAAGAGGTCGCAAGCTCTATGACGGAGATGTCTTTGAGTATGGCGAGGTTCAGGTAAAGATATCAAAATGATAATAAAATCATTAGAACTTGCAGATTTCAGAAATTATGAAAATCTAAAAATTGAATTCAGCAGCGGAACAAATATCCTCTATGGAGACAATGCCCAGGGCAAGACTAACATACTGGAAGCAATATATCTTGCTGCTACTACAAAATCCCACAAGGGAAGCAAAGACAAAGAGATAATATCCTTTGGAAAAGATGAAAGTCATATAAGAACCATCATTGAAAGAGATGGTGCTGAATACAGAGTAGACATGCATCTTAGAAAAAGTAAATCCAAGGGAATCGCAATTGACGGACAGAAAATAAAAAAGGCATCTGACCTTGTAGGAAGATGCAATGTAGTATTTTTTTCACCAGAAGATCTCAGTATCATTAAAGACGGTCCGGTTGAAAGACGAAGATTCATGGATATGGAGCTCTGTCAACTGGATCAAATTTATTTAGAAAACCTGTCAAAATACAATAAACTCGTTTCAGAAAGAAACAAAGTTTTGAAGGATATCTTTGAACACCCGGAGACAAAAGTACTTCTGGATGTTCAGGATGCTCAGCTGATTGAGTACGGATCAGTGATTATTAAATCCAGAGAAAGGTTTATCAAGGATCTCTGTGAAATAATAGGTCCGATTCATAATAAACTGACAGGTGGCAGAGAAAAGCTGGAAATTTTCTATGAACCAAACGTTACTGTTGATGAGTTTGAAGAAAAACTCAGAAGTTCAAGACAGAAAGATATATATCTTAAGCAGACAACGGTTGGACCTCACAAAGATGATTTTTCCTTTAACGTAAAAAGTGAGAATCTTCAAAACAGAGATTCTATAGATATCAGAAAATACGGATCACAAGGCCAGCAAAGAACAGCTTCTTTATCACTTAAACTATCTGAAATTGAGATAGTGAAAAAGTCAAAGAAAGAAAATCCGGTACTTCTTTTAGATGATGTCTTGTCAGAGCTTGACAGTAACAGGCAGAATTATCTGCTTAATACCATCGGTGATATACAGACAATAATCACCTGTACCGGTCTTGATGAATTTGTTAATAACCGCTTTGAAATAAACAAGGTTTTCAGAGTTGTAAATGGAAGTATACCTGAAGAATAAAATACGGAGTAAAAACGAATGAGTAACGAAGAAAACAATTATGGCGCCGATCAAATACAGATTTTGGAGGGACTTGAAGCTGTAAGAAAAAGACCCGGAATGTATATCGGTACAACAGCAGCCAGAGGTCTTCACCACCTTGTCTACGAAATTGTTGATAACTCAGTAGATGAGGCCCTTGCCGGATTCTGTGATCACATTGAAGTAAATATTAATGCAGATAATACAATAACCGTTATGGATAACGGTCGTGGTATTCCTGTTGATGTTAACCACAAGTCGGGACTTACGGGCGTAGAGGTAGTATTTACCATTCTTCATGCCGGTGGTAAGTTCGGCGGTGGAGGATACAAGGTATCAGGCGGACTTCACGGTGTTGGTGCCTCTGTTGTTAATGCCCTCTCTGAATGGCTTGAAGTTCAGGTTGTAAGAGATGGTAAAATCTATCAGCAGCGTTATGAAAGAGGTAAAGTATGCTACCCTCTTAAAGAAGTCGGAACTACAGATGTTGTTCATTCAGGAACAAAGGTATCATTTAAGCCTGATGCCCAGATATTTAAAGAGACAACAGTTTTCGAATATGACATACTGAAAAAGCGTCTTAGAGAAATGGCTTTCCTTACAAAGGGACTCAGAATCACCTTAAGAGATTTCAGAGTTGAAGAAGGTGAAGATATAATTGAGCAGCATTTCCATTACGAAGGCGGTATCAAGGAATTTGTCCAGTATCTGAATAAGAGTAAGACAACTCTCTATGATCAGATCATGTACTTTGAGGGAAATAAGAACAATGTTCAGGTTGAAGTATCACTTCAGCACAACGATTCCTTCAATGAAAGTACATATACTTTTGTAAATAATATCAATACACCTGAAGGGGGTACTCATCTTGAGGGATTTAAGGCCGCTCTTACAAAGACATTTAATGACTATGCAAGAGAAAACAAGATGCTTAAAGACAATGAGGAAAACCTCACAGGTGACGATATCCGTGAGGGACTTACTTCAATCATCAGTGTTAAGATTGAGGATCCTCAGTTTGAAGGACAGACAAAACAGAAACTTGGTAACAGTGAAGCACGAGGAGCTGTAAACTCTATTGTTTCAGAGCAGCTTACATATTTCCTTGAGCAGAATCCTACAGTTGCCAAGGTTATACTTGATAAAGCAATCCTTGCACAGCATGCAAGAGATGCTGCAAGAAAAGCAAGAGACCTTACAAGAAGAAAGTCTGCACTTGATGGAATGGGACTTCCCGGAAAACTTGCTGATTGTTCAGACAAGGATCCGAAGAACTGTGAAATCTTTATAGTTGAGGGAGATTCTGCGGGTGGTTCAGCAAAAACTGCAAGATCACGTGCTACACAGGCTATTCTTCCACTTAGAGGTAAAATTCTAAACGTTGAAAAAGCAAGAAGAGACAGAATTTACGATAATGCTGAAATCAGAGCAATGATAACAGCATTTGGTACCGGTATTCATGAAGACTTTGATATTAAAAAGCTTCGCTACGATAAGATAATTATCATGACCGATGCCGATGTAGATGGTGCTCATATTGCTACACTTATGCTTACATTCCTGTACAGATTCATGCCTGAACTTATTAAGACAGGTCATGTATATCTGGCTCAGCCTCCGCTTTATAAGCTGGAGAAAAACAAAAAGGTATGGTATGCATACAGTGATGAAGAGTTAAATAAGATTCTTAATGATGTAGGAAGAGATCAGAATAACAAGATCCAGCGTTATAAGGGACTTGGTGAGATGGATCCCGAACAGCTTTGGGAGACAACCATGGATCCTGAAAGAAGAGTTCTTCTTCGTGTGAACATGGATGAAGAAGCAGAATCCGATGTAGACGTTACATTTACAACACTTATGGGTGATAAGGTTGAACCCAGACGTGAATTCATCGAGAAAAATGCTAAGTTTGTTAAGAATCTGGATATATAATTTGATCCTGAGAGGATAAAAAATGGCTGATAATAACAATAACAATCAAAATGGAGAAGACCTTGCTGATGACGTGTTTGATCAGGTAACGACTGACAGAATCAAGGAAGTAGATCTTCAGAAAACAATGGAAGCAGATTATATCGACTATGCGATGAGCGTTATTGCTTCCAGAGCTATACCGGATGTAAGAGACGGACTTAAGCCTGTTCAGAGGCGTGTCCTTTACTCAATGATAGAGCTCAATAACGGTCCCGACAAGCCGCACCGTAAGTGCGCGCGTATCGTCGGTGATACAATGGGTAAATATCACCCTCACGGTGACAGCTCTATTTATGGATCCCTTGTAAATATGGCTCAGCCCTGGTCCATGAGATACTGTCTTGTTGACGGACATGGTAACTTCGGTTCAGTGGATGGTGATTCACCTGCTGCTATGCGATACACTGAGGCTCGTCTTTCCAAGATTTCCATGGAGATGACAGCTGACATCAACAAAAATACAGTTGATTTCACACCAAACTTTGATGAAACAGAAAAAGAGCCTGTTGTTCTCCCCTCAAGATTTCCAAATCTTCTGGTAAATGGTACAACCGGTATTGCTGTTGGTATGGCTACCAACATTCCGCCTCATAACTTAAGAGAAGTTGTCAGTGCAGTTGTAAAAATGATTGATAACAAGGTTAATGAGGACAGAGATACTGATATTGAAGAGCTTCTGCCTATAGTTAAAGCACCTGATTTTCCTACAGGTGGAATTATTCTTGGTACAAGAGGTGCTGAAGAAGCATACAGAACAGGTAGAGGAAAAGTAATATGCCGCGCCGTTACAGACATAGAGTCTATGCCCAATGGCAAGAGCCGTATTATAGTTACTGAACTCCCCTATCTTGTTAACAAGGCAAATCTTATTGCCAAGATTGCAGAGCTTGTTAAACTTAAAAAACTTGATGGAATCACTCTCCTTCGTGATGAATCAGACCGCGAAGGTATGAGAATTGTTATCGAGCTCAGACATGACGTTAATGCAAATGTAATGCTTAATCGTCTCTTTAAGCATACGCAGCTTCAGGATTCTTTTGGTATCATTATGCTTTCACTTGTAAATAATGAACCTAAAGTACTGGGACTTGTTGATATGCTACACCACTACATCGTTCATCAGGAAGATGTAGTAACAAGAAGAACTCAGTTTGATCTTAACAAAGCTGAGGAAAGAAACCATATTGTTGAGGGATTATTGATTGCCCTTGATAATATCGATGAAGTTATCAGAATTATACGTGGTAGTGAAACTGTTCAGATTGCAAAAGAACAGTTGATGGCCAGATTCGGATTATCAGATGCTCAGGCACAGGCTATCGTAGATATGCGTCTGCGCACTCTTACAGGTTTGGAAAGAGACAAACTTGAGCAGGAGCATGCTGAACTCTTAAAGAGAATTGAAGAATTAAAGCTCATTCTTTCTGACAAGAAAGTACTTCTTGGAGTTATCAAGAATGAAATCTCTGAAATTGCCGATAAGTACGGTGATGACAGAAGAACTCAGATCGGACATGATGATTCTGATATAGATATTGAGGACATGATTCCCAATGTAAATACAGTTATCGCAATGACAAACGTTGGTTATATCAAGCGTATGTCTATCGATAACTTCAGATCACAGAACCGTGGCGGTAAAGGAATAAAGGGAATTTCCACAATTGAAAATGATTATGTGGAAGATCTTTTGATGACAACCACCCATAACTACATAATGTTCTTCACCAATAAGGGAAGAGCTTACAGACTTAAGGCTTATCAGATACCTGAGGCTTCAAGAACATCAAGAGGAACTGCAATTGTTAATCTTCTGCAGCTTGCTCCCGATGAAAAAATCACTGCTACTATTCCGATTAAGGAATACAGCGATGAGAAGAATCTCTTCATGGTTACCAAGAAGGGTACAGTTAAGAAGACTCATGTAATGGAATTTGCCAATGTCAGAAAGAACGGACTTACAGCCATCAATCTTGATGATGATGATGAGCTTATCGAAGTTAAGACAACAAAAGCTGATTCTGAAATTTTCCTTATAACCAAAAACGGAATGTGTATCCGTTTCAAGGAAACTGATGTAAGACCTACCGGAAGATCATCAATGGGTGTTCGCGGTATTATGCTTGGCGATCAGGATGAAGTAGTCGGAATGCAGCTCAACAGTCAGGGTGATTCACTTCTTATCGTTTCAGAAAAAGGATTTGGAAAGAGAACAGAGCTTTCTGAATTCCACCTTCAGAACAGAGGCGGTAAAGGTGTTAAGTGCTACAAGATAACCGAAAAGACAGGAAATGTTATCGGTGTTAAGGCTGTAAGAGACGAGCACGAAATAATGATGATCACCAATAGTGGAATCATTATCCAGCTTCGTATGGAAGAAATAACAATTCATGGAAGAGTTACTTCCGGTGTTAAGATGATCAATCTTGATAAGGGCGTACTTGTAGTTGCCATTGCCAAGGTTAGAGAAAAGATTTCCAACGGAGACCAGGAATTCGAAGATATTGAGGAAGCTATGGAGGATCTCCCTGAAGAAACAGAGAGTCTTGAAGAAATAGATGAAGACGACGCAGATTCAGCAGATGAAGCGGATGCAGGTGAAGACGAGTAATGAGAATAGGTCTACTGATTTCTGAATTTAATGATAAAGATGAATTTGATCTTTGTGCCGGTGCTGATATTGCAGCAGGTGACCTGGGAGTAGAACTTGTAATTTTCCCGGGAAAATATATTATCACTGATAAAACGCTGGACACTGATTTTCCATACAAATATCAGCATCAGGCAGTATATGATTACTGCATTGATGCGGGTTTTGATGGACTGATAATTGATATTCAGAAAATTGGTAAGAATGCTCCAATACTCAAAAGAGAACAGTTCCTCAATCAGTTTGGAAAAAAGCCTTTACTGACAGTTACTGAAACAGAAGGCTTTGAACATATCAGATGTGAAGAAAACATATCATATTTTGAAAGAGGTTTTCTGGCTATTGAGCAGATAATAAAACTGATTTCAGGTAATGATGTAAAAGCTCACAGAACTGAACTTCCGAAATTTACTGAAGACGATTACAGAGATGCTTTCAAAAGACTTACAGGAATAACCGGCATCATCATTAATGATGAGTGTATAGATGATTATGAAGTAGGAACCAAGAAAGTTATAGCAGAAGGTCTAAATAATTATGAGGCATATATTCTTGAGGAGCCTAAAGAGTGTTCTCTGAAAAAGGGATGGAAAATTCCAAAGCACTGTAAGATACTCTTCTCTATTCATGATGGAAAAGCTGATAAAACAGTTAATAATCTTGACAGGGAAGTTTGTAATATTTTCAGTGAGACAAATATCAAGGGAACAAAGATCATCAGGAATTTCTTTAATAAGACCATGCAGTTGGGATTTATTATCACTGATTTCAATAAGGATTTCAGAACTGGATTCTTTGATGACATGCTTGTAAATCTTGTTTCGGCAGGTAACAGAATTTACTATCTAAATAATTATCTCAAAAATATTGAGGAAGAACTTTCTGAATGCCAGGAGGAGCTTGCACGAGAAGGATCAGTACTTGATCATATAGGTGAAAACGACTATCTCACAGATCTTCCGAATCGCAGAGGATTTTTTGCAAAAGCTTATGATTATCTCAAAGATAATTTCAAGGAAGGAACCTATGCGGTGGTATCTTATATAGATATGGATTCCTTGAAAAACATCAATGCCATTCATGGTCATGATGAAGGAGACCATGCTGTTAAAAGGGTGGCCAATATTCTTCAGGAAGTTTTCGGAAAAGAAAGCATCTGCGGAAGAATCAGAGGTGATGAGTTCGCTGTAATTCAGGTTACTGAGGAAGAGGATAAAGCAGAAGTTCTCAGAATTGAAATGGCCAGACAGAATAATAAGCTTTTCCTCGAAAATACAAAATATCTGAATCACCTGATATATTCAATATGTGAATTTGGTTATGACGAAAGCCTGTCACTTAGAGAAATGCTTAAGGAGACAGATGATAACCTGAAAAATATGAGAAGAATGGAAATGACCGGTAAATAAAAACAACTAATGGCTATGTTATTACATAGCCATTTTTTACACATGTCAAAGGGCGAAAACTGATGATAGACTGGCAAGGATACTTTCCAAAAAGAATATTGGACAGAGGAAGAGAGTATTTTTCGAAGGGAAAAGTAAAAGGATTTGTTCAGACAACTGACAGCTGTATGGCCAGGATTCTCGGTACTCAGATTTACAGTACAAAAATCTGGGGATTCAGGTCAGGCAGTCTTAAGTTTTCATGTAATTGTGCATATGCAAAGGATGGCAATCTTTGTAAGCATGAAGCTGCTCTTCTATTCGAATGGGAAAAAAATAAAACAGGATTTCCCGAAGAAGAAGTTACTCCTTTCATTGAAAAAGGTGATACATATTTTGTTGTCAGAGATCTTATTGAAAAATATGATATTAAAACCAGTGATATCAAAGAGGCTGAAAAGCTTTTAAGACAGGGAAAAGTGAGACTTAAGGATGTGGATTTGTATTACACATCTTCCTATGAAGGCGGTGCTTTGTGTATAAGCTTTACAGGAGAATACCTAGATTCAGCTTATAGCAGACCTGTTAAGATATCTTTTACAAAAGAAAAAATTATAAACGCCAACTGTAGTGCTTTCCATCAGAACAGATATGCATATTACAGTTACTTCAGCGACTATTACAACAATCTGTGTTCTCATGAAATTGCACTGCTTTTCCTTGCAGATGAATATATAAAAAAATATAATCCCGGTGATGAAACTGACTTTAATGGTGACAAAATTCTGGATAAATACAAAAAAATATCCAGCATTAAAACCATAGACAGCAACGTCGAGAAAAAGAAAATCCTGAGACTTGAGCCAAGACTAAGTTACGACGGATACAGAAAAAATAATAAATTTGATATTTCATTTAAAATCGGTGCGGATAAGGTATATGTACTTAAAAACATTAATGAACTTGTTGAAGCAAAAAACAGGTATTCATCGCTAAAACTGGGAAAGAACTATGCCATATCATTTTTAACTGAAGAATTTGATGATGTATCACAAAAGTATTTTCAATTAATTGAGGATGCCAAAGAGAAAGCTGATATTGCAGACCAAAAACTGCATGAAGTAGATCCGTATACAAGAAAACAGCTTATATTAAAGGACACAATAAACCTGGATCAGTCAATGATAGATGAATTTTATGATATTGCAAAGGGTCAAAAAGTAGAATTCAAGGATGTGTACGGAGTACTTGAGAATTTTAACAGTGGTTATATCAAAATCGGTGACGGAAAACTTCATGTAAGCATCAACATTAAAGAGGTTTTTTCGGAATCAGGTGCATTCATCGGACTTAAAATATCAGGAAATATTCCTGATACCATTAAGGGTAAAAAGTATGACTACATAATTGATGAACAAAAGGGCGTATTTGCAAGAATAGATGAGATACCTGAAATATTGAAAATTCTTGTGGATAACTCTTCCAACGGACAGATTTCATTCACAGTAGGAAAAAAGAACCTGGCGGAATTCTATTACAGATTTCTTCCGGAATTATTGGAGTGCCCTCAGGTTGATGTGATTGAAGAAAATCCTGACAGAATACAGCGCTCTCTTCCACCTAAAGGTGAAATAACATATTACATGGATGCTAATTCCGATGAAATCATAGGAAAAGTAAGCGTAAAATACGGAAATGAAGAAATTGTGCTGCATCCATTAAGAGACCAGGATTTTCCCCTATCTGACTACAGAGATTCTGAGTATGAGCAGAATGCAATTAATGCACTTATGAAGTATCTTCCAGATTACATGGAAAGTGAAGATGCTTTTATATGTGAGAGGACAGGCGACAATGTCTTTAATATCCTTAGTGAAGGAATAAAAGACATTATGTTTTACGGTGAAGTAAAGGCTAGTAAGGATTTTGAAAACCTTCGCATAAGAAAGACTCCAAAGGTAAAACTTGGAGTTTCTGTTGAGAGTGGAATTCTCAATCTGGACATATCCACAGATGATATGTCGGAGGAAGAATTACTCGGACTTCTTGACAGTTATAAAAGGCATAAGAAATTCTACAGGCTTAAGAACGGCGAATTTGTTAGCCTTGAGCATGATGAGACTTTAGAAGAACTCACTGCTGCGATGGATGCAATGGGAATAACAGTTAAGGAGTTTACTGAAGGAAAGCTTCATCTTCCGCTCTACCGTGCTGTCTATATAAACAGACTCCTTGAAGAACATGATGAAATCGCTGCAGAGAGGGATAAGAATTTTAAATCTCTTGTCAGGAATTTCAGTCAGGTCAAGGATTCCGACATAGAAGTACCGTCTGACCTGGAAAAAACTCTACGTGGTTATCAGAAGTATGGATATAAATGGCTTCATATGATTACAGACCTTGGATTTGGCGGAATACTTGCAGATGATATGGGTCTGGGTAAAACTCTTCAGATGATCGCACTTCTTCTTGGAAGAAAGAATGAAAGATCAGAGGATGAAGAAAAGCTCCCCTCTCTTGTAATATGCCCTGCTTCCTTAGTTTACAACTGGCAGGAAGAATTCGGAAGGTTTGCTCCATCATTAAAAGTAGATACGGTGACAGGTTCTATGACAGAAAGGAAAAATTATCTAAAGAACCTGTCTGAAAATATAGATAAAAACAAGGACATACCGGATGTGCTTGTTACTTCCTATGATCTTTTGAAAAGAGACATAGCATTATATGAAAAAATCAGGATTGATATTGAAGTAATAGATGAAGCCCAGTATATAAAGAATGCCAGCGCTGCGGTATCAAAATCTGTAAAGATAATAAATGCCGCACACAGATTTGCGCTTACCGGTACACCTATAGAGAACAGACTGAGTGAATTATGGAGCATTTTTGATTTTCTGATGCCTGGATTTTTGTATACCTACGATAAATTCAGGGACAGTCTTGAGACTCCTATCACAAAGTTTAAGGATGAGGAAGCAACCGGTAGATTAAAGCACATGGTAGGGCCATTTGTCCTTCGCAGACTCAAGGAAAATGTATTGAAAGACCTTCCTGATAAGATTGAGGAAGTTCGCTATGCGAGATTTGAGGATTCCCAGAGAAAGCTTTATGATGCACAGGTTACTCATATGAAAAAAATCCTTCAGAGCCAGGATTATAATTCAGGTAAGGATAAGCTTAAAGTTCTGGCTGAGCTTACAAAGATCAGACAAATCTGCTGTGATCCTGAACTTATTACAACCGGGTTTAAGGGTGAGTCCGCAAAAAGAAGAGCTGCAATGGATCTGATTGAAAGTGCGATTGATGGCGGTCACAGAATGCTTGTATTCTCACAGTTTACTTCCATGCTTGAATTATTGGAAAAAGATCTCAATAAGGAAGGCATAGATTATTACAAGATTACCGGTCAGACTTCAAAAGAAGATAGAATAAAGCTTGTTCATGCCTTTAATGAAAACGAAATACCTGTTTTTCTCATATCTCTAAAAGCAGGAGGTACGGGATTAAACCTGATAGGAGCAGATGTTGTTATTCACTACGATCCATGGTGGAATCTCGCAGCCCAGAACCAGGCAACTGACAGAGCACACAGAATTGGACAGACAAAGAAGGTATCAGTATTTAAGCTGATAATTAAAGACACCATTGAGGAAAAAATATTGAAAATGCAGGAAGCAAAGAAGGATCTTGCTGATGCAATTTTGAGTGGTGAGGGCGAATCCTTATCTAAACTTACCAAAGAAGAACTCATGGATCTGCTTAATTAAGGGTTTTATTAAAAAATTGGAAAAAATATAAACTAAAAATTCAGTTGAGTAATGACGAAAAAGAATATAGAATGATAGTATCTATAGGTTTAAATAGCAGATACTCAGCGAGGTAAACAAATGGGAATAGACGCAAATGGACTTGATCCCGAGCAGCAGGCACTGCTTGCCAGCATTATGGGAAAGTCTTCTCAACAGGGTGGAGGTGGTTTCAGCATTCCACAACCTGCTACCACTGCGGCAGCTCCTTCAGCTGATGCAAACAGTGGCAAAATGTTAAGTCAATCCGAAATTGATGCACTTATCGCTTCCATGACCAATAATTGAAGATATATTATTAGTCAAATAAATGCACCACTTCTGTAATATACAGCGGTGCGCTTGTAATGCAACAAATATCAAAGCCAGAATAAAAGGCTATTATTATAAGGGCAGTGGGAACTGCCTTTTTACATGGAATTAAATAAAATAACCAGAGGGTCAGATATATGTCAAAAAAGCTAGTATCATGGAATGTTAACGGACTTCGTGCCTGCGTTTCAAAAGGAGAATTTCAGAAATTTATTGATGAGGAAAAGCCGGATGTAATCGGGCTTCAGGAGACAAAACTCCAGGAGGGACAGATAGAACTTGACCTTCCGGGATATCATCAGTATTGGAATTACGCAGAAAAGAAGGGATATTCCGGAACTGCTCTTTTTACCAGGGAAAAGCCAATAAATGTTACTTATGGCATTGGAATTGAAGAGCATGACCATGAGGGAAGAGTCATAACCGCTGAATATCCGGATTATTATCTGATCACGGTTTATGTTCCCAACGCAAAGGATGACCTTTCAAGGCTTGAATATCGTTGTGTTTGGGAGGATGACTTCCTTGCCTATGTAAAAAAACTAGAGGAGAAAAAGCCGGTTATCTACTGTGGTGATCTGAATGTTGCCCACAAGGAGATAGATCTTAAGAATCCCAAGCCCAATCGTGGACATGCCGGATTTACAGATGAGGAAAGAGAAAAATTCGACAACGTAATAGGTGCGGATTTAATCGATACATTCAGATATTTTTATCCTGACCTGGAAGGCGCATATTCATGGTGGTCGTACAGATTTCAGGCCAGGGCCAAAAACGCAGGGTGGAGAATAGATTATTTTGTTACTTCCAAATCCCTGAATGACAGACTGGAGGATGCCGTAATTTATAAGGATCAGATGGGTTCAGATCACTGTCCTGTCGGACTGATTCTTAAATAAATTTGGAAAAGTATGCTTTTTAATTCATTCAAATTCATCTTAATATTTCTGCCCCTGGTACTTATAGGGTGGCATGGTTTAAATTACATTAATAGAGAGAAGCTGGCGGACATTTTTCTGGTAGCAGCTTCTCTGCTTTTTTATGGCCTTTTTTCCGTAGAATTTGTAGGAATTCTTCTTGTTTCATGCCTTGTAACATATATCATAAAATCATTAATTGTAAATTACAGAGACAGCAATTTATCACGCCTCCTGATGGTTATAGGAGTTGTATTTAATGTCGGAGTTCTTGGGTATTTCAAATATACAAACTTTTTTATTGAGAATATAAATGCAGTTTTTGGAAAAGAGATAAAAAGCCTTGAACTGGCACTACCCATAGGAATAAGTTTTTATGTGTTTTCGCAGATTGCCTTTATTGTGGATATTTACAGGGAACAAAAAGAGGGACATCCGGGAATAAAGGATGAAGAAATACTGGGTAAAGTTACACCACTCGAATATCTTTTGTATATTACATACTTTCCAAAGATAATTCAGGGACCAATTGCGCTTCCCTATGAAATAATAGGACAATTAAGAGGCATGGAATGCAGAAAGCCTGATGCAGTAAAATTCAGAAAAGGAATACAGCTGTTTATCATAGGTCTTTCAAAGAAGGTTCTCCTTGGTGATAACCTGTCCAAAATAGCTGATTACGGATTTAAGTACACTTACTACATGGACACCATAACCGGAATTCTGGTACTTATCTCCTATGCCTTTCAGCTTTACTTCGATTTTTCAGGTTACTGTGATATGGCAGAAGGAATCAGTCTTATGATCGGGATTGAGCTTCCTCAGAATTTCAATTCTCCCTATAAGGCTATAAGTGTAAGAAATCTGTGGCAGAGATGGCATATGACACTTACTAGATTTTTCGTAAGATATATCTACATTCCACTTGGAGGTTCCAGAAAAGGGAACTTCAGAACAGCAATTAATATACTAATTATTTTTATTATCAGTGGATTCTGGCATGGTGCTGGCTGGACCTACATATGCTGGGGACTGATCATGGGAATACTTGTGGTATGGGACAATATCGGAATTGTTGCAGTTTCAGGTGATGTCAAAAAGAATTATCTGCTTACAAAGAAGCCTCTTTTGATAATTCCCAAGGTAATGGGACAGATTTTAACATTCGTTGCTTTCCTGATATCACTTGTATTTTTCAGATCTCAGGATATGACTTATGCAATTCAGATGTTTAAGCAGTTCTTCTTTTTCACATGGCCGGGATTTATGTATAAAACTTCGGCAATGCTTGATATTTCAGAAAACTATATTCTGATTACAGCGGCGAAGCTTTATGCCAATGGGTATCTGAATGCAATATATGTTGGAAGCTGGATAATACTTCTGATAGTATCAGCAATTGTTATGGCAGGTAAAAATACCAGACAGATAACAGAAAAAGAACCCGGAAAAGGACAGACAGCTCTTCTAGTGATTCTGTTTGCCTGGTCCTTCATTTCACTGTCACAGGTTAGTACATTTATTTATTTCCAGTTCTGAATAAAAAGCAGTAAACATAATAACTGCAGACTGAGGATATATTTTGACAGAAAAAACAAAAAGCTTAAATTTCATAAAAAAGTTCATATCTGCAGCCCTGATAGTCCTTATTCTTATAGGAACCATGGTTGTTCTGACAGATCCTTTTTATCATTATCACAAGCCATGGTTTGGGTTAAAGGCTGTGCTTAATGACAAGGAATATCAGTGCATCGGAACGCTCAGACACTTTGACTATGACGCATTGATCGTGGGATCATCTGTAGTTGAGAATAATGATAATGACTGGTTTAACGAGGCTTATAACTGCAACAGTATCAAGGCAGTCCGTTCCTATGGTGCTACTGCTGATCTGTGCTATCTCATAGACGAAGCCTACAAGTCTGACAACGAAATAAGTCAGATATTTTATAATATTGATCCGTCATCATTAAATGCGGATACAGAGTCGACATTCGAATCAACAGGCTGTCCGATGTATCTTTATGATAACAATCCCTTTAATGATATTCAGTATCTTTTTAACAAGGGAGTTATCATGGAGAAAATCCCATACCTTTTGGTTAACTCCTACATTGCTGATTATGATGAGTCACTTTCATACAACTGGGCAAAGTGGAAAACATTCAATTCCCAGAGTATCCTGGGACTTTATTTCAGGTCAAAAGAGGTAAAGCCCATGCAGGATGAGAAAATTTACGAGGAGAAACTCCGCGGAAACATTGAACTTCTCACAAAGGAATTAGAGGCACATCCTGACACGAAGTTCTACTTCTATTTTCCTGCTTATTCAATGCTCTGGTGGGATGGAATTTACAGAAATGGTGAGACTGCTGCTTATATCTATTCTGAAAAAGAGATGGTAAAAGCACTTCTAAAGTATGAAAATGCAGAGATCTACTGCTTCCAGAATGAACCTGAAGTGATAACAAATCTGGAAAACTATCTCGATACCATCCATTTTTCTCCTGAAATAAACAAGCTTATGCTGGATCAGATGAAGGCAGGAGAATACCGTATGACTGAGGACAACTACGAGAAGATGCTTGATGAAATGAGTGCATTTTCAGATAAAATCGTGACAGAGCTGGTTGTACCCTACGAGGAACAGGGATTATTTAACTATCAGGATTAATACGTGTGAGACTATTATGAAGAAAAGAAGTATCTTATTTTCAATATCAGTAATTGTTTTTTTGCTTCTGGCAACAAGATCGTCTTTTCTCTACATCTGCAATAACTGGGATGATATAAACAGTTATTTCTCTGTGGGAAAAGCTCTTTTTAACGGCAGAATGCCATATCGTGATGTATTTGATCAAAAGGGAATGTACCTTTATTTCTTCTATGGTCTTGCCTATATGGTGTCACATAGCACCTATGTTGGTGTTTTTTTGCTGGAGATCATCTTCGGTGTATTTGATGTGATCGGCTTTTATAAGATTCTGAAGCTTTATGTAAGCGATAAATATGCAACTATTCTTGCACCACTCTCCTATGCAGTGATCGTTGTATCAAGGAGCTTCTGGTGGGGAGGAGCAGCCGAGGAGATATGCCTTCCCTTCTACATCTGGGGCATGTTTATAATCCTTAACTACTTCAGAAACGAATACAGTAATAAAACAATGGGCTCCTGCAGCCTTCTTTTGGGCGGAGTTCTCGCAGGAATGGTAGCAAATATTAAATTCACCGGACTTGGCTTTTTCTTTGCCTGGATGGCTTTGGTATGGGTTTCATTTCTTGTACACGGGGATTTTGTAAAAAGCATCAAAGCCTGTTTCATTTTTCTATTTGGAATGTTTATTCCTTTTATTTCATGGATACTCTATTTCGGTGCACAGGGCAGCCTTTATGAATGGTATTGGGGATACGTATACATTAATGTGTTCCTCTATCCTAACAGTGGAGATGGAGGGGCTATTCAAAAGCTTTATACTCTTGCAAAGATTCTATACTGGCTCATAAGGGAAAACTATCAGTACTTTGCTTTTGCCATAGCCGGTTTGGTATTTGTTCTTTTTGAAAAGGGACAGAAAATTATTTCAAGATTTGTAGTCCCTGTATTGTTCGGCTTTTTATTTCTTGGAATATTCATAGGCGGAAGAACGCTTCCCTACTATTCTCTTCCCCTGTCGGTATTCTCAGTTTTCGGTTTTGCATTTGTGGGAAAAATACTTGAGAAAATTTTTAAGGGTGAAGCATTTGAATTTAGCAGGAAAAATGTGGGAATTTATCTTGTTTTCACAGCTGTCTTTACCTGTATGATTTATGCGCAGTCAATGAACATACCTTTTATGCGTGAGACAAAAGACAGCTACTTTATGTTCAGATTCAGGGACGAAGTCCTGGCAGAAAAGAATCCCACACTTCTTAACATAGGATGTCTTGATGCAGGGCTTTATACACTTGCGGATATAGTTCCAAGCTGCAGATGGTTTCAGACCCAGACCCTTGATATTCCGGAAAAAGAAAATAACCCCTACTCTGAGCAGGAACGCTACATCAAAGAGGGGTTAACAGAATTTGTATTAGCCAGGGATACTTACCCTGAAGTCATATTTGAAAACTATGAGCTGATAGATCAGGCTTCATACAGCTACAGCGGATATGACTTTACATATTATCTTTTCAAAAAGAAGTAATTATCAGTAGTTTACCATTTCATGGAACAGGTCGTAGGAATCCTGCAGGTGCTGTCTGATATTTGTAAAGTCCTTGTTAGCAATGGCTGTGTACAGGGTATCAACAAGGAAAAGCTGGGCAAATCTTGAGCTTGTTACACCGCTCTTCTTGTCAATTTCAGGGGAAGTGGTGAACATAACGTGATCACATCCCTGTGCAAGCGAGCTGTTGCCAAGCTTTGTAATTGCAACTGTGACCGCACCTTTTTCTTTTGATATCTTAAGGAGCTGCATTATCTCCTCAGTCTTACCTGAATCGCATATAAATATGGCAACATCTCTGCTTTCAAGCTGAGCCGCATTCATAAGAGAATTATGGAAATCCTCATTAAAAGTAACATTGTAAGATAACCTCTGAAGCTTTGTAAAAAGATCATAGGCTGCCAGTCCACTGGAACCTACACCGAAGATACGGATCATTCTCGCGCCGATAATGGCATCAACTGCGCCTTCAAATGACTTTGATTCGAAAAGCCTGTAGGTAGTCTGAATAGCCTGAGTACTTGTAGCGCAGATGTTATCAGCAATTGCCTGCATAGATGTGTACTGATCCACATCCTTAAATTCAATCTTAGGTCCGGGTTTTTCAGCATTGTTTGCAGAAGTAAAAAGCTCATGTTTCAGGCCCTTCAAACCGGTATATCCAAGAGACTTTGCAAATCTGCTCCAGG
The DNA here is from genome assembly GCA_947168335.1 of uncultured Butyrivibrio sp. Classification (GTDB taxonomy): domain Bacteria; phylum Bacillota; class Clostridia; order Lachnospirales; family Lachnospiraceae; genus Butyrivibrio. The sequence continues at coordinate 92,172 of CAMVLM010000001.1, forward strand.
TAGCCTGGGTTGTTCCTGAATCATCAGCCAGTTGAGCAACGGTTTTATTAAAAATGCTGGCATCGTTTTTTAAACAATAATCAGCAGCCTTACGCTCTTCCCTTGTAAGGTTTGTATATACACTCTTAATTCTTTCTTCAAGGATAGTCATTTAATTATCTCCAAATGTGAAAAAATTGTAAGAAACAGAAGGTGATAAATCGTAAATAAACATTATAGCTCTAATGACATTATATCGCGAAACAGACAATTATTTTATTAAATAACAATAACATAAAGGTAACATTTATTAAAATTCTATAAAGGATATAATGTACAAAATTTATTTGTTATACTTATAGAAAGGCAGAATTATTCTTATTATTGAAAGGAGATTTTCAAGATATGAAGTGGGTATGTGCAGTATGTGGTTATGTTCATGAAGGTGATACACCTCCGGCAGAGTGCCCGGTATGCCATGCGCCGGCAGAGAAATTTAACAAGCAGGAAGGTGATATGACCTGGGCTGCTGAGCATGTTGTTGGGGTAGCAAAGGGAGCTCCCGATGATATCATCGAAGACCTTCGCTCCAATTTTAACGGCGAATGCTCAGAAGTTGGTATGTACCTTGCAATGAGCCGTCAGGCTTATAGAGAAGGTTATCCCGAAGTTGGTGACTACTATGCAAAGGCTGCATGGGAAGAGGCAGAGCATGCTGCTAAGTTTGCCGAACTCCTTGGAGAAGTTCTTACAGACTCAACCAAGAAGAACCTCCAGATGCGTGTTGATGCAGAAAATGGTGCAACAGCAGGAAAGACAGACCTTGCAAAGCGTGCTAAGGCTCTTGATCTTGATGCTATCCATGACACAGTGCATGAAATGGCAAGGGATGAGGCAAGACACGGCAAGGCATTCAAGGGTCTTCTTGAAAGATATTTTAAGTAATTAAAACAGAAATATTAAAGGCACAAAGATTTTTCTTTGTGCCTTTAAAAATGGATGAGATGCTAATATTCAGAATAATCCTTTACTGAAATATCTGTCTCCTCTGTCAGGGAAAACAGTTACGATATTACCTTTACCGATTTCTTTTGCAAGCTTCAGTGATGCAGCAAGGGCAGCTCCTGATGATGAGCCTGCCAGGATTCCTTCATTTTTTGCAAGTGTTCTTGAAGAGAAAAATGCTTCATCATCAGATATTTTTATAACCTTATCAATCAGGCTTACATCCATGGTATCTGCGATGAAATCATTTCCGATTCCCTCAATATTGTAATCTGCGTGTTCTCCGCCGCCTATGATTGAACCGTAGGGATCAGCGAGAACGCCTTTGATTTCAGGATTCTGTTCCTTGAGATATTTCATTACACCGGAGAAGGTACCGCCGCTTCCTGCTCCAGCAACGAAGTAGTCTATCTGACCATCCATCTGTCTGAAGATTTCAGGTCCTGTAGTTTCATAGTGTGCAAGAGGATTAGCAGGATTCTCAAACTGCTTTATTGCAATGGCTCCCGGGATTTCCTTTACAAGTTCTTCTGCTTTTTTATCTGCACCAAGCATTCCGTCTTCTCTTGGTGTGCGTATTATTTCTGCTCCCAGAGCTTCCATTACTTTAATTTTTTCTGCAGAGAATTTCTCAGGTACTGCAAAAACGATTCTGTAACCTCTGTTGAGTGCTGCCAGAGCGATACCAATACCTGTATTTCCTGCGGTTGCTGCAACTATCGTGCCACCTTTTTTAAGAAGTCCCTTCTTTTCGGCATCATCAATCATGTATGTGCCAACTCTGTCTTTTACGCTTCCTGCCGGATTGTACAGCTCCAGCTTGGCAAAAATATTTACTCCTTCTTTTACTCCAAGATTCTCAAGCTTTAAAATGGGAGTGTTGCCAATCATCTCCCTGACATTCATATAAACTTCCATAATTTAATCTCCTCAAATAATTCAGATTGCGGAAGCTTCGATTGCCTGCTGGAGATCATTTATGATATCTTCACCATTTTCTATACCTACAGACAGTCTGATAAGCTCGTCCACAATTCCAACCTCTGCTCTGATATCAGCGGGAATAGCCGCATGTGTCATGGATGCAGGGTGACAAACAAGTGATTCGACGCCTCCAAGGCTCTCTGCAAGGGTTACAAGTTTTAGTGATTTGAAAAACTTTTTGTAATCGTATTTTTTGTTAAGTACAAATGAGATCATTGCACCGGAGCCATCTGCCTGTTTTTTCTGGACATTATATCCGGGATCTGATTTCAATCCCGGGAAATAGATTTTTTCAGCATAACCGCTGTCAACAAGCCAGTCAGCTACTTTCTCTGCATTTGCAACGTGTCTGTCCATTCTGACGCCCAGGGTTTTGATTCCTCTTATCATCAGAAAGCTGTCGAAGGGAGCAAGAACTCCGCCTATTGCATTCTGAAGATAATAGAGTCTGTCAGCGAGCTCCTTGTCATCTACTACCACAAAACCAGAGATAGTATCGCTGTGTCCTCCAAGATATTTGGTTCCGCTGTGGATAACGATATCAGCTCCAAGTTCAATGGGTCTTTGCAGATAAGGAGTCATGAAGGTATTATCCACAATAAGAAGTTTGTTGTTCTTTTTGGAAATCTCAGCAACTGCTGCAATGTCAGTAACTGTAAGAAGCGGATTTGCAGGGCTCTCAACATAGATAGCTTTAACGTCATCGTCGAGGGCATCCTCAATCTGTTTAAGATCAGAAGTATCCACAATTACATATGTGATTCCGAAATTCTTGAATACGTTATCAAGTATTCTGAAAGTTCCGCCGTAAATATTATCTGATACGATGAGCTTATCTCCTTCTTTGAAAAGGGAAAGAACCGTATTGATTGCAGCAAGACCTGATGCAAAAGCAAGACCGTATTTTCCATGCTCCAAGTCTGCAATAAGTTTTTCAAGGGCAGCTCTTGTGGGGTTACCTGTTCTTGAGTACTCCCATCCTCTGTTTTCTCCAAGGCCGTCCTGCTTGTAGGTTGATGTCTGATAAATGGGAACGTTGACAGCTCCTGTTGTCTCGTCTCCATCTATGCCGCCATGTATAAGTAATGATTCTATTTTCATAATGCTCCTCCATCTGGTCAATCCAGAATATTCTCCTTATACTTGGAGATTTCTTCTATATATTTCTGGCCCATTTCACTTATGATGGAATTCTTTCTGGAAATGTAGCCGATAGTCATCTTTTCATCTATATCAAGCTTAACTGCGCAGTAATCATCGCCGTTTAAGTCCTCACAAAGAATGCCCGAACAGAGTGTATAGCCGTTAAGACCTTTTATCAGGTTAAGCATGGTTGCTCTGTCATCAGCTTTGATGGTCTTTTTATAAGCTCTTGTGCTGAGTACCTCTTCTGCGTAGTAAGCTGAATTGTATTCACCCTGGTCAAAACACAGACACGGATAATCATCGAGTTCTTCTAATTTAATCTTCTCTCCGGTCTTAAGCTTTTCAATAGCGAGGGGATTCTGCTTACTTAAGTAAGCGTAGATACTACAGTCAAAAAGCGGAGTAAATTCAACACCCTGCTCAGAAAAGACCTTTGTAAGTACCTTCCTGTTGAAATCATTAAGATAAAGAATACCAAGCTCACTGTTCTGATTTCTGACATTCCATATTACATCGTGAGTTTTGGTCTCTCTTACTTCGAATTCGTATTCGTCACAGCCGTATTGCTTAACCAGCTCGATAAATGCATTTACTGCGAAGGTATAGTGCTGCATTGAAACACCGAAGAACCTTTTTACTCCTTTTTTGGAAATGTACTTGGCATCAAGTATGTCATACTGTTCGATTACCGACTTGGCATAGCCAATGAATTCGGCACCCTTGGTTGTGAGGCTCACACCACTCTTTGATCTTATAAATATATCGAAGCCAAGTTCGCTTTCCAGGGCATGCATTGCACCTGTAAGAGAAGGCTGAGATATGAAGAGTTTCTTAGCTGCCTCGTTTAATGAGTTTTCTTTTGATACTGAAATTGCGTAGTATAACTGGTTTAGTGTCATAATTTTTCTGCTTTCATAGTAATTTAGTAGGATTAGTAGTTATTGTAGTTATAATATATTCCTATAACATGATTGTCAACAGGGTAAAATTAATATTTTGTAATAGGTTAAAACTATAACGCTCAATAACATTTTGAAATTAGACAGAGCCTATAACCCGTCGTAATATCATAACCAACAAAGCACAAGCGCTTATGAAAAAAGACATGTCTTATCACAAAATTAAGAGAAGCGACGGAAGCTTCTAAAAGATATGGAGGATGAAAAAATGGCAAGAATCAAATTACAGGAACTTGAAGAAACACAGGGAGCAGAAAGAGAACGTTATGAGGAACTGGCAGGAAGAAATGCCGTTACAAATATGAAGAAAGGCCTTTTAAATGATGCAGCTACTTATGATGCATACATGGCCTGGTACACATCATGGAACCGCCTGGTTGAAGTGATCGGTGAGAAGGACGCAATCCTTTATGCACATGCAATATCTACCACAAACTCATGCCAGTTGTGCTCACTTTTCTTTATTAGTGATGTAAAGGGACTTGGACTTGATCCTCATAATCTTCAGTATGATGAGAAAGAGGAAGTACTTACAACCCTTGGAAGACAGATCGTTCAGGATCCCACAGATGTATCTGATGAGCTGTTTGATAAATTAAGAAAATTCTTTACTGATCAGGAGATAGTTGTAATTGTCGGATTTGCCGGTCAGATGATTGCAACGAACAACTTTAACTCAGTCCTTAAGATAGATGTAGATAAGAGACTCCTTCCTATTATAGACGAGTTTAAGCCCGCAACCTGGAGAAAGAAAGTAGGCTGATTTTTCTCATTTGAAAATGAAAACCGTATGCCATTAAGGACAGATGGCCCTCATTTGGTCACCTGTCCTTTACTTTTTCCAATTGTTATAACTCAGGACTATAACAGGCAAGGAAGATAATGATAATAAGCAGGAGCATAAAATGAGCCAGAAAATCTACGAACTGAAAAACATAACAAAGATATATCGAAATGAAGGTAAGGAATTCACAGCTCTAAAAAATGTGAGCCTTGATATTAATGAAGGTGAGATATTCGGAATTATCGGAATGAGTGGTGCCGGAAAATCTACTCTTGTCAGAACCCTGAACCGTCTGGAGGAAATTGACGAAGGAGAGATTTTGTATTATGGCGAAAACCTGGGAAGTCTAAGATCAAAGGAGCTCAGGAAAAAAAGGCATTCGATTTCAATGATATTTCAGAGCTTTAATCTTCTGACACAGAAAAGCGTTCTTGAAAATGTGATGATACCTCTTAAGATTGCCAAGGTACCGAGGAATGAGCGGAAAAAGACAGCCCTTGAAATGCTGAAAATAGTAGGTCTTGAGGACAAGCAGGCAGTATTTCCCTCTCAGTTGTCAGGTGGTCAAAGACAGAGAGTCGCAATAGCAAGAGCACTTGCTGCAAATCCAAAGGTTCTTCTCTGCGATGAAGCAACATCAGCCCTTGATCCCAAGATAACAGAAGAAATACTTGACCTTCTGCAAAAAATTAACAGGGAAAGAAAACTGACCATAATTATCATTACTCATGAGATGGCAGTAGTTGAAAAAATCTGCGACAGAGTGGCAATTATCGACAATGGACAACTTGCGGAAGTTGGTGAAGTAAAGGAAATCTTTGCAGCACCAAAATCAGAAGCAGCAAAGCATCTGGTATTTCCCAATAGTGCAAAGGATATCATCAATCCATATGATGCATCACATCCTGACAGCCGTATAGTCAGAATAGCTTTTGACGGACTCAGCGCAAATGAACCTTTCATTTCAAATCTTGTGGAAGATACAGGAAGGAAGGTCAATATCCTGAGTGCCAATACCAGGAGTGTAGGCGGTATAGGATTTGGACAGATGGTCGTGGAACTTCCAAATGAAAAGGAAGACCAGCAGATAGTTCTTGATTATTTCAGAGGAAAAGGACTTAGCGTAGTGGAGGTGAATGAATAATGGGAGATTATTTAAAGGATGCGATTATTCTTGGTATTGGTGAGACCCTGCAGATGACATTTTTCTCATCAGTATTTGCCTATATTTTGGGACTACCCGTGGGAATAATCCTGTATGCAACAGCAAGCGGTCATCTTCTTGAGAACAAAACAGTGAACCTGATAATGGGAACAATAGTAAATATCTTAAGATCACTGCCCTTTCTTATCTTACTTGTTCTGATGATCCCAGTAACAAGACTTATCGTAGGATCATCAATAGGAACAACTGCATCTATTGTTCCGTTAACGGTAGGTGCGATTCCGATAGTAGCAAGAATGGTGGAATCATCACTTAATGAAGTGCCTTCGGGAATAATTGAGGCAGGCAATTCAATGGGAGCAAGCCCGTTATTTATAATCCTGCACTTTATAATACCGGAAGCTGTACCGTCACTTCTTCTTGGTGGAGCAATAAACGTGGCAACAATACTTGGATATTCAGCAATGGCCGGTGTTATAGGTGGCGGCGGACTTGGAGCAATTGCCCTTCAGTACGGCTATTACAGATATGAAAAAACAGTACTCTGGATAACAGTGGCAATGCTTGTGATCATGGTAATGCTCATTCAGGAATCCGGCGGATTTCTGGCAAAGAAAGTAAGGAAATCATAATGTATATTCCGCTGTTTTCCTTATAATTCGGAGGGTTGTTACAGACGTATTCAGTATAGGCAAAAGCTATAACACACCATAGAATTCATGTATTTTACGGGAATAAGATAAGCATTTATATTATAGACATAACAAACAAGCAAACAGAAAATACCTCAAAGAAAAGAATATGGGAGAGGTTAAAAGGAGGAAAAATTATGAAAAAGAAACTTATTACACTCGGACTTACACTTACAATAGCATTTACCGCTGTAGCATGCGGATCAGCAAAGGCAGACTCATCTGAAAAGGAAAACTCAAGTGAAACAGTTGAGATTTCAGAGGACAAGACAGCTACAGCAGATTCAGCAGAATCTTCAGAGTCTGCATCAGATGAAGCTGAGACAGCAGAATCAGCTGAGACAACAACAAGCACAACAATCAAGGTAGGGGCAAACATCACTCCTCATTCGGAGATACTGGAAGTTGCAAAGCCTATCCTTGCTGAGCAGGGCATCGATCTTGAAATCGTAAAGATTGAGGATTCCGTAACACCTAACATTGGGGTATCTGAAGGAAGCCTTGATGCCAACTACTTCCAGCATGTTCCTTACCTTGAACAGTATAACGAAGAGAACGGTACAGACCTTGTTTCTGTAGGTGCTATCCACTACGAACCCTTCGGAATCTATGCAGGAAAGACAAAGGATCTTGCTGAACTTCCTGATGGAGCAACTGTAGCAGTACCCAACAACGTAACAAATGAAGCAAGAGCACTTCTTCTCCTTGCACAGGAAGGACTCCTTACACTTAAGGATGATGCAGGAATCGAGGCAACTGTAGCAGATATCGTAGAGAATCCTAAGAACATTCAGATCAAAGAGCTTGCTCCCGAGCAGCTTGTACAGGCACTTGCAGATGTTGATGTAGCAGTCATCAATGGTAACTACGCAATTGAGGGTGGACTTCACGTAAGCCAGGCACTTGCAGTTGAGGCAAATGACGGTCTTGCAGCAACAACATACGGAAACATCATCGCAACAACACCTGATAAGGCAAATGATCCTGCAATTGCAGCTCTTGTAGAAGTACTTCAGGGCAGCGAAGTTAAGGAATTTATCGAGAATACATATGACGGAGCAGTAGTTCCGCTTAACTAAGCACATATGATGGAGCGGATGCTCCAAACTAATCAGAAACAGATGGGCGCCTTCTTTCATTCGGAAGGTGTCCTCTTAAATAAATTAAGACGGAGGATTATAAAATGATAGGTTTTAACTACTATAATCCTGCAAAAATAGTATTCGGCGAAGAAAGTGAAAAGAAAATCGGGGAGCTCTTAAAGGAGAACAACGCAAAAAGCGTGCTTCTTGTATACAGTGGGGAATTCATCAAGGATCTCGGAATATATGCAGCCATTAAAGATGCTGTGAATGAGCTGGGAATAAAGCTTTTCGAAAATGGAGAAGTTGTACCTAACCCGGACATAGAACTTGTAAGGAAACTTGTAGAGCTGGGAAAGGAAAATGGTGTAGATTTCGTACTGGCTGTAGGTGGGGGAAGTTCAATTGATACAGCCAAGGCGATTTCTATAGGAATTCCATATGAGGGGGATACATGGGATTTCTTTGAAAAAGGAGTGATTCCTGAGAAAGTGCTTCCTGTGGGAGTTATAGCAACCACAGCATCCAGCGGATCAGAGACATCAAATGCAGCAATCATATCCAATGGAGAATGGAAACTTGGTTTTGAGGATGACAGGATCATTCCTAAATTTGCAATAATGAATCCAAGATTTACCGCATCACTGCCCTGGTATCAGACAGCAGTAGGAATTGCAGATGTACTTTCACATCTTTTAGAGAGATACTTTTCAGACACAAAGTATTCAGACACAACAGATTATCTCATAGAGGGAGCAATCAGAGCACTTCTTCTTAATGCAGACAGATTAAAGAAAAATCCGACTGATGTGAATGCAAGAGGAGAAGTACAATGGCTTGCAAGTGTAGCCCACAACAATTTCCTTGATGCAGGCAGAGAAGCAGACTGGGGATCTCACAGGATAGAACACGAGTTATCTGCTCAGTACAACATTACTCACGGTGAAGGTATGGCAGTTGTAACATCAGCCTGGGTTAAGTATTCAGCAAAAATAAAACCCTGGAGAGCTGCACTTCTTGCAAGCAGAGTTTTCGGTGTTGATGCCCATGATTACACAGAACAGGAAAGGGCATACATCCTTGCGGACAAGCTCACGGATATTTATAAAAAACTTGGTATTGCAACAACATTGTCGGATCTAAAAATAGATAACAAAGATTTTGAAATAATGGCTAAAAGAGCCACAAGAAACGGAACTGTAGGTCATTACATAAAACTGGACGCCTCCGCAATAACAGAGATATTGAATCTTGCCATTTAATATATCAAAAGCCCGCAAGCTGAATATGATTTCAGCCTGCGGGCATCCTTTTTTGTATGAATAAGCGTATTATTCTATTCCCCTGATAAATGCTTCTGTAAGAGCTGCACAGTCGTGTGCTGCCTTTTTCTCAAATTCGGGATAATCCATAATATCACTTCCATCAGCCTTGTCGGATATAGCTCTGAGGATTACAAAAGGAATCCCATTGAGGAAGCATGCCTGAGCAATTCCTGCACCTTCCATCTCTGTGCACATTCCGCCAAATTCCTTCTTAATATCAGCTTTAACAGCGTCATCAGAAATGAACTGGTCTCCTGAGCACACTCTTCCGTCGAAAATCTTCTGTTTAAGTCCGGCATCTCTTGCGGCCTGCTTAATCTTATCTCTCATCCATTCATCAGCAGGAAATTCAAGTCTGCCTGTCTGAGGTATCTCTCCTCTCCTGTATCCGAAGATTGTGGCATTTACATCGTGGTAAACAGCGTCAGTTGAAACAACGAAATCACCTATATCAATCTGGGCATCAAGTGAACCTGCTGCACCGGTATTAATAACGTGGGTAACTTTAAACTCATCAACAAGTATCTGTACGCAGAGAGCAGCATTTACCTTGCAGATTCCGCTTTTTACTACAACTACTTCTGTGTTTCCGATTTTTCCTTCATTGAATTCCATGGAAGCCTTGGTAACAGTACGGCTTATCTCCATCTCTTTCTTTAAGGTCTCGACCTCGATTTCCATTGCACCGATAATTCCGATTTTATATCCCATGATCTCTCCTTATGAATCAAAGAACTGACGACCATCATCAGTTACAAGTCTCTCTGTTTTAGGATATTCAAATATGGCATCGTTATCCTTGTTTTCTTCAAGATAATCTGCAAACTTCTGAGCATACCACTTTGCGATTGTGAGGTTATGCATTGTGTAGTTACCGCAGTTCTCTGCTGTAGCACCGGGAACTTCAGTAGCGTTGTTAACAGATCTGTAGGCTCTTAACAAAAGATCGTGGATCTCTTTGGGAGCGCGATTACCCTTAAGGATAAGATAACTGCCTGTCATGCATCCCATAGGACCCCAGTAGATGACCTCATCCTTCCAGTCAGGATCATTTCTAAGGAAAGTTGCTATAAGGTGCTCCAATGTATGCATTGCAGCCACATCAACAGCAGGCTCAGTGTTGGGTTTTGTCATTCTGATATCATAGGTAGTGATCAGATTATCGCCCAGAGTATCGATTCTGCTTACAAAAATTCCGGGTACAATTTTAGTGTGATCAACTGTAAAGCTTGGTATTAAATCCATGTATATTCTCCTTTTTAAATTCAATCTGTTCAAAAAACTCGATATACCATAAATATATCAAAACTTAAGGCTTCATAAAACCTTATTTGATATGAACATTATAGCAAATAAAAGGAGCTGCTGATATCAACTTTCTGCGGGATTTTTCTTAAAATATGAGCCTATTCCAACTGCAAGAAGCGTTATTCCAAGAATGGGATAAATAATTATCAGCTTATTTGTAGTTCCGTAAATATCAAGGACTCCCTGGAATAATGAGCCGATAGTAAGTGCAGCAACTCCGCAGTTCCAGGGTATTGTGGAAAGCTGACCCGGTCTGTACTTTTTAAAATTCATAAAAATCAAGGTAGGCAGTACGCCAAGTATAAGGGGGACTGCAAATGCGTATATCATAAAATATGAATACACATTGTGGCTGAATAATTCATAGACAGCACCAAATATGGCAATGAACAATGTAACTGAACAATAGATCAGAACAGATTTCATATCATTATTTTCATCCGATGTATACAATATCACTCACTCCTCTCTCTTTAATGGAATTGCCGGTTGTTGTGGGATTATTTATCAGCTCTCCCTGGAAAACCATGGTTGAAGAGCCACCTCCGTCAAGATTATATGCGGTCTGTACACCAAGGCTGTCCATAAAGGTTGCAAGCTCATACAATGACAAACCTTCACTTTCGTCTGTTCTTCCATCTGAGACCACAAAAACGTAATGCAGATCATCAATAATACCTATCGCGGTTCTTGGATTGCTGCTCATGGCTTTTCCGACTTCATCATTCTGTGAAACCGTCACACTGCCGTTTTCTATAAGACCCGGACCAAAAGAAAATGCCTGCCATACTCCCTGATTTACCAGCTCATCTGCTGAAGCTTCAGAAGCACTTATGACCTTAAAGGATCCGTCTGCGTAGATACAAAGAACATCATTGTCAGATGCGGTATCTCTGTACACCACACCGTTTCGGATTACATAACCGTTTTCCTGTACACCGTAATAATCACCGTTTATTGCAAGGATTGCGTTGTGCTCCTCTGCCATCTCTGATGTTTTTTGGGTTACATTTTTTCCATAGGTATCATTTGCAAACGCGGTCTTTAAGTATTCCGCACTGCTTAGCTGAACATCTGCCACATATACAGCTGTTCCGTTGCAGTTATATGTTTTAAGGGATATGGAGATATTATCGTCCTTGTAGGTTTTCTCCGAATCCGATGATTCTGTTATTGTTGTGGACTGTTTGGCAGTTTCGGTATCTGACTCTGGAGTATTTTCGGTATTATCTGAACTGCTGTTATCGGTATCTGTGTTCTTTTTGGTGTTTTCAGAAGAACTGCCCTTTTTACTACCCGGACTTCTTCCCGGTTTATTACCCGGTCTGTGCCTCTTTTCTGAATTGTCGGAAGACT
>CAMVLM010000002.1 GCA_947168335.1 uncultured Butyrivibrio sp.
GCCCTATACCATCTATTCCTCTCGCCATTCCGCTAATTATCTGGACACCGCATCTCGCAAGTTTCTCACCGAAAACCTTCGCTGCATATCTTCCGTATTCCGAATTGTTCCTTGCCCCGATTATAGAAACCGCAGGCTTTCTTTCATCAGGCAACTCTCCTATGCTGTACAGTGCAAAGGGCGGATCAGGTATTTTTTTCAGTTTCTCCGGATATTTTTCCGAACCACAGAAAGCAAAATCTATGCCTGTTTTGTAAATATACTCATAATCTCTTTCCACATCCCACATATCACGAATTCTCTGAAAAGCCTGAACCTGTCTTGTATTGATGATTTTTTTGAGATCTTTTGGATTCGCATCATAAATGTCTTTGCAGCTCCCAAATTCCCTGTAAAGTCTGAAAAGAGATTTGTTACCAAGTCCGGGCACAGAGTGAAGCATATATGCATACATTTCTTCTGTCATCATGCACCTCTTTTCTTTGTCCCGTATGAGATAATCCTTACAGGACCTCCGCCGGTCTTGTTCCAGTATTTTGAATCCGTCATTCTGTAGCAGGCCGCTTCTGTCAGATGCCTTGCCATAATCCTGTCCTCTCCGTCAAGATCAGCTATGGTTCTGGCAACCCTCAGAACCTTGTGATAAGCACGCGCTGACAGTTCCATGGAATTAAAAATATTTTCCATCAGCCTCTGTTCTTCAATTCCGAGAACACAGTACTTTTCAATCTGTCTTGGACTCATTTCGGAATTGAACCGTATATTCTCGCCCTCAAATCTCTTCTTCTGAATTTCCATGGCTTTAAGGACTCTTTTCCTGATGTCACTGCTGGATTCATTGCAGCTTGAGCTGTGGGACAGTTCATTTACATCTATCCTCACAGCCTCAACACAGATATCTATTCTGTCCAGTATCGGTCCTGATATTCTCCCAAGATATCTTGCTATTTCACTTTCTGAACATCTGCATTTGTTCAGATCAGGATAGTAGCCGCACGGGCATGGATTCATTGCCCCTACCAGCAGCATATCGGCAGGATAGGCAAAGTTTCCGCCGCTTCTTGAAATATGCACAGATCTGTCCTCAAGAGGCTGTCTCAAAAGATTTAACGTATTTCTTTTGAACTCCGTCATCTCATCAAGAAAAAGGACTCCCCTGTGAGAAAGCGAGATCACTCCGGGATGCGGCACAAGCCCGCCTCCGGCAAGAGCGGATTCCGTTATGGAGTGATGCGGACTCATAAACGGTCTTTTTGTTATAAGTGATTCTCCTTTCTTCAAAAGTCCTGCAACGCTGTAGATAGACGACACTTCAAGACTTTCCTTTTCCGTGAGAGGAGGCATGATGCCGGGAATTCTCTTTGCAATCATACTTTTTCCCGAGCCGGGTGGTCCAACGATAAGCAGATGATGATAACCTGATACAGCTATCTCAACTGCTCTTTTTACAGCACTCTGACCGTTTATCTCAGAAAAATCCAGCCCTTTTAGATATTCTTCTGACTCACTTTCATTCAGGAACATCCTGTCCACATCTACTCTGGTAGGCGCTATCATATAATCCCTGTCTTCTTTTGGTGTCATAAGATATGCCACCACCTCTGACAGGGTATTCACCCCTACTGTTTTCATTCCTCTGACCACAGCGCCTTCTCTTGCATTATCTGCTGGCAAAATACAGGTACCGTACCCCTTTTCCCAGGCATGCGTAACCATAGGCAGAACACCGCTGACCGCCTTTATTTCACCATCAAGTCCCAGTTCTCCGATGACAATCGTATCCCTGATGGCATCCTCATCCAGTTCTCCCATGGCGCACAGTATTCCTATGGCAAGCGGCAGATCAACCGCAATTCCCGCCTTTCTGATATCAGCCGGAGAAAGATTTACGGTAACTCTCATTGGTGGAAGCGGAAATCCTGCATTTTTCAGAGCAACCCTTACTCTGTCCGCAGCCTCTCTGACTTCACCGCTCATAAAGCCAACCATGTTGAACATTGGCAGACCATCAGCAAGATCCACTTCAACCTGCATCAGATACGGTCTTATGCCTTTTACCGCACCTGTAACAACAGTACTAAACATACTAAAAACTCCTTTCGGGAAATATCCCCAAAGGACATGCCAATACCCCGCTATTAAAACGAGAAATAAAAATTGGAATTTACGGAGAAGCTCCGTTGGAAATCTTTTCCATTATACCGATTTCCATACAAAAAGCAAGTGCGTGTTTCTGAAATTTCATCCAATAACTCATACATTCTTAAGCCGAAAAATATTTGATATAATAAAACCGGCAACCATCATGAAGAATTCAGGGAGAATCATTATGCTGACAGAGGATATCAGAAGTGAATTATTCGCAAACCAGGACACAAAATACAGAGAAATGCAGATAAAGATAATTCCATCAATTGCCGCAGATTCGATTATCGGAGTGAGGACTCCCATCCTCAGAAGCATGGCGAAAACTCTCTCAAAAAACGAAAACATTTCGGAATTTTTAGATGAGCTTCCTCACAGATATTTTGAGGAAAACCAGCTCCACGCTTTCATTATTTCCGGCATAAAAGACTATGATGACTGCATGGATAAGCTGCAGATTTTTCTGCCTTATGTAGACAACTGGGCAACCTGTGATCAGATGTCTCCCAAAGTTTTCAAAAAACATAAAGCCGGGCTTCTTGAACATATCAGAGAATGGATTTCTTCTGACAAGCCCTACACCATCCGGTTCGGAACAGGCATGCTTATGGAGCATTTTCTTGATGAGGATTTCGATCCCGTATATCCGGAAATGGTATCAGTACTTCGCTCAGACGAATACTATGTAAACATGATGATCGCCTGGTATTTTGCAACCGCTCTCGCCAAACAGTACGACGCTGTTCTGCCATTCATCGAGGGCCAAAAGCTTGATAAATGGACCCACAATAAAGCAATACAGAAATCAGTGGAAAGTTACAGAATCACTCCCGAGCAGAAGGAATATTTAAAAACTCTGAAAATCAGATAACAGTTTTTTTCGTGCAGCTTAAAATCGCACCCTTTGACTTTTAACCGTTTTCATATATAATCAATCGGGTATTTATAGTTTGATTATAGAAACAGGAGAACATATGAGAAATTGCATTATCGCCCAGTCAGGCGGTCCAACTGTTGCTATCAACGCTTCTTTAGCCGGAGTAATATCAGAGAATATTACCGGCCATTTCTTCGATACAGTTTATGGTTCTCTAAATGGTATAACCGGTATTTTAGACGGCAGAGTCCTTAATCTTTCAGAAATCTCATCATCTCAAAATGATTTCATTGATACACTAAAAGTTACACCAGCTATGTATCTTGGTTCCTGCAGGCATAAGCTTCCTGCCATTTCAGAAAACAGTGAAGAATACAAAAAAATATTCAGTTTTTTCGATGAGTTTGAAATTGACACCTTTTTCTATATAGGCGGCAATGATTCTATGGACACGGTTCTTAAGCTCTCTGATTATGCCCGTAAGATCGGAAGTGATGTAAAAGTAATCGGAATTCCCAAGACAATAGACAATGATCTTATTGGAACCGACCATACACCCGGTTTTGGAAGTGCAGCAAAATATATTGCTTCATCCATCAGGGAGATAGCACACGACACATATATTTATCCTGTTAAATCAGTTACCATCGTAGAAGTAATGGGAAGAGATGCCGGTTGGCTTACAGCAGCTTCAGCTCTCGCACGAAACGAGTACTCTGCTGCACCTCATCTCATCTATCTTCCGGAAAAGCCTTTTGATATCGAGGCATTTATCGAAGACGTTCAGAAGCTGCTTAAGACCAATAACAGTGTTGTGGTTGCAGTTTCAGAAGGCATCCGTGATAAGGATGGCAACTATATCAGCGCTTCAGGTACAGTCACGGATAACTTCGGACACCAGCAGCTTAGCGGCGCAGGGAAAGCACTTGAGGGCATAATTGCAGACAGACTCGGAATAAAAGTACGCTCAGTTGAGGTTAATATTCTTCAGCGCTGCGCATCACACCTTGCATCTCTGACAGACCTTGACGAATCTATGGAACAGGGCAGAAAAGCCCATCTTCTTTCACAGGCCGGTGAGTCCGGGGTGATGGTGGTGCTTAAGAGAACAAGTGATGATCCTTACCTCACAGAAACCGATTGTCTTGATATTCACAAAATTGCCAACGAAGTAAAATCAGTTCCCACTGATTGGATAAATCCCGAAGGAAATGACGTAAACGAGAAAATGCTTACCTATCTTCGTCCTCTGATAACCGGCGAACCAAAAGTCAGATATGAAAACGGTCTTCCTGTTTACCTTAGCGTAGAGCATCTTACATCACACATTATATAAAAAGCATCCCCTGTTCATTTGAACAGGGGGTTACTATTATCTCAATATTTTTGCCTGCATTGTATCAGGATCCTGCGCATATTGCACAGCCATATCACGGGCAATCTTACCGCCCTTGCAGAGCTCCACTATAGCATCATCCATAGTGATCATTCCCTGCTTCCTGTTGGTCTGCATTATGGTAATAAGCTGATGAGTCTTGCCCTCACGAATCATATTCCTGACTGCGCTGTTAACATGCATGACTTCAAAAGCCGCAACTCTGGAATAACCGTCCGATGTAGGAATAAGCTGCTGGGATATAACCGCCTCCAAAACATTGGCAAGCTGTATCCTGATCTGCTGTTGCTGATGCGGCGGGAAAACATCTATAATTCTGTCCACCGTGCTGGCCGCACCTATTGTGTGCAGCGTGGACAGCACAAGATGTCCTGTCTCTGCAGCTGTAATCGCTGTACTTATGGTTTCAAGATCTCTCATTTCACCCACAAGAATTACATCCGGATCCTCACGAAGCGCCGCCCTTAATGCATTGGCATAGCTGTTGCTGTCCAGGCCGACTTCTCGCTGGTTTACAATACTTTTATTATGCTGATACAGGAACTCGATAGGATCCTCAAGGGTTATAACATGAGCCTCTCTGTTGTCATTTATCTTATCGATTATGGATGCAAGCGTAGTTGATTTACCCGAACCCGTAGGACCTGTTACAAGAACCAGTCCTCTCTGTCTCTGATAAAGATTAATAACCGACTGAGGAATTCCAAGCGTTTCCGCGTCAGGAATCTGTGTAGCCACAAGTCTTATAGCCATGGCTACTGAACCTCTCTGTTTGAAAACG
This sequence comes from uncultured Butyrivibrio sp., assembly GCA_947168335.1. Taxonomy (GTDB): domain Bacteria; phylum Bacillota; class Clostridia; order Lachnospirales; family Lachnospiraceae; genus Butyrivibrio. The sequence continues at coordinate 5,200 of CAMVLM010000002.1, forward strand.
TTAAGTCTGAAACGTCCCAGTCCCATAACAGAAAAGGACATATCATGCTGTCCGTTTGCTTCAAGAAGTTCCTTCTGCTTTACACTCATTATCTCATCTGCTACAGCCTGAGTGTCGTCAGGCAGCATTCTGTTGTAGCCTTCGAGCTCAATAAGCTTGCCATTTACTCTCATCTTGGGCGGAATACCAACTGTAATATGTACATCTGAGGCTCCCGCTGCCTTGGCAGTTTTCAGAATCTCTTCAATTTTCGACATGACTATCTCCCCTCATTGAGATTTTCTTTAACAATATTTTAGCTTGTAATCATATAAAATGAAATATTTATGGTAAAATAAATCCAACATATTGAACGCGCACTAAAATTGGAGGAACAAGTATGAGAAAATTTTCAGGCTTTCTTAAAGGTGTCAATCTTGGGGGATGGATATCACAGTTTGCCAAATACGACGAGAAGCACTTCGAGAGCTTCATAACCGAAGACGACATCAGATACATCTCCGAACTTGGTTTTGATCACGTTCGTGTACCTGTTGATTACAACGTCCTCGAAGATGAGGAGGGCAACATCAAAGAGAATGGTTTTGGTTATCTTCAGAACTGTCTCGACTGGTGCAAAAAGTATTCTCTTAACATGCTCATCGATCTTCATGAATGCTATGGCTATTCGTTTGATCCTCTCAAAAAGGGCATGGATCGCAAAAAATTTTTCTATGATGACGAGCTGCAGACACGTTTTCTTAATCTCTGGAAAGAAATCGCAAAGCGTTTTGGCAATGAATCTGACCGCGTTGCTTTTGAACCCTTGAACGAAGTAGTTCTTGAGACTGTTTCCGATGCATGGAATGAGCTTCTTAAAAAATACATCAAAACCATTCGCGAAATTTCAGCAGATACATGGATTGTTGCAGGCGGCGTCTGCTACAACAGCGTATTAAGCGTCCCTCTTCTTGACATTCCAAAGGATGATAAGCTGGTGTACAACTTCCACTGCTATGAACCCTTCCCTTTCACACATCAGGGTGCTTACTGGGTTGAAAACATGCCTTCCGATTTCAGAATCGATTATCCTGCAGATCTGGATACCTACAAGGAAAGAAGCAAAGTTATCGATCCCGATCTCGGCGGCGCTATCTACAAGGTTAAAGTAGATTCCCTTGGACCTGATTTCTTCGAAGTAATCTTCAAGCCCGCTCTTGAAAAGGCAGAGAAGGATAACATACCGCTTTACTGTGGTGAATATGGTGCCATTGATCTGGCAGATAACCGCAGCAAGCTTCGCTGGCTCAAGGATATCCATACAGCTTTCGATAATCACGGAATCGGCCACGCTCTTTGGAATTACAAAGAGAAAGATTTCGGTCTTGTTGATGACAGTTTCGCAGAAATCAAAGAGGATTTCATCAAAATGATAAAAGAAGGCTAAAATACAAAAAGTCGGAGGTTCATAAACCTTCGACTTTTAATTTTGAAAAATCATAGCAAAAACTCAGCCATACAGTAATTACTCACATCAAGCCCCCTGTCTGTCAGTCTCAGAAATTCACCATGCCGCTCCAAAAGTTCCTCTTCCACAAGTTTAGAAATCACATTTCCATATACATCAAAAATATCCGTTTTAAATCTTTCCTCAAATTCCCGGACAGAGACGCCGCTGACCATTCTAAGCCCCATAAACATAAATTCTTCCATCAGAGCTTTCCTGTCCAGTTCCTCAAAATCCTCTCTGACAAAAGCACCTGTTCCATCTGCTTTCATCTCAGAATTTCTTTCTGACGAGAGTGAAAGAAAATATGAAGTATACTTTGAAAAATCAGACGTGTTGCGAAATCTTCTGCATTTCAAAAAAGAAGCAGCACCCAGTCCAAATCCTATGTATTCCCTGCATTTCCAGTATCTTATATTGTGCAGGCACTCATATCCTTCTTTTGCATAATTTGATATTTCATATCTTTTGTAGCCATTCCCTGCAAGAATTTCTTTTGTCCTGTGATACATATTTCGTTCCGTATCTTCATCAGGTAAATGGAGCTGCCCCTTTTCATTCATGTCATAAAAAGGGGTGCCCTCTTCAATTATCAGGCTGTACGCAGATATATGCTCAAGGGGCGTATCCAGTTTAAGAATATAATCCAGATTATTCTCATACATTTCAAGTGTCTGCCCCGGAAGCGCTCCCATTAAATCCACGTTCACATTTGTAAATCCGGCCCTTCTTGCATTGTTATAACATTCTTCAAACTGCTGCCTGTTGTGGATCCTCCCAAGCATTTTAAGTTCAACATCATCAGGCGACTGCAGTCCTATACTTATACGGTTTATTCCTGCCTCTCTGTAGGCTTTCAGCGAAGAAAAATCCGCGGTGCCGGGATTACACTCAATTGTGATTTCAGCGTCTTCCGCGAGCTTATAATGCGTTTTTATCAGTTCCATTATATGCACTATATGATCACTGTCCACCGACGTAGGTGTACCGCCGCCTACGAAAACAGTATCTACAAGATACTCCTTACATTCTTTACTACAGACCTCTATCTCTTTTTTCAGAGCATCAAAATAAAGTGCCTGCCGCTCCCTCCCCTCCGGAAAGGAGAGGAAGTCGCAGTACAGACACTTACTCTTACAAAATGGTATATGGATGTAAACTCCAAGTGTTTTCATCAATTACCCTCATCCAGCTTAAGGACACTTAAAAATGCCTGCTGAGGTATCTCTACGTTACCAATCTGACGCATCTTTTTCTTACCTTCCTTCTGCTTTTCAAGAAGTTTTCTCTTACGGCTGATATCACCACCGTAACACTTGGCAAGTACGTCCTTACGCATAGCTTTGACAGTTTCCCTTGCGATAATTTTTCCACCGATTGCCGCCTGAATAGGAATCTCAAACAGGTGTCTCGGAATTTCTCCCTTGAGCTTCTCACACATCTTGCGTCCGCGCTCATATGCACCATCCTTATGAACTATAAATGACAATGCATCCACCTGATCATGATTTATAAGTATATCAAGCTTAACAAGCTCAGACTGCTCATAGCCCTTGATCTCATAATCGAATGACGCATACCCTCTCGATCTTGATTTCAAAGCATCAAAGAAGTCATAGATTATCTCGTTAAGAGGCAGCTCATATTTAAGTACTGCTCTTGTTGCCTCGATATATTCAGTACTGATGTACTTTCCTCGTCTTTCCTGGCAAAGCTGCATGATTGAGCCGACGTAATCAGTTGTAACCATTATCTCACCGTTTACTATAGGCTCTTCCATATATTCGATTTCAGCAGGATCAGGAAGGTTGGCAGGATTAGTCAGTTCAAATACTGTACCATCTGTCTTGTGTACCTTATAAACAACTCCGGGAGCTGTTGTAACAAGATCAAGATTATACTCTCTCTCTAATCTCTCCTGTATTACTTCAAGGTGTAACAGTCCGAGGAAGCCTGCACGGAAACCAAATCCAAGTGCCTGTGAAGTTTCAGGTTCATAGAAAAGTGAAGCATCATTAAGCTGAAGCTTCTCAAGGGCGTCTCTGAGTTCAGGATATCTTGCAGTATCTGCCGGGTAAATACCACAGTAAACCATGGGCATTACCTTCTTATATCCGGGAAGCGCTTCATCGCAGGGATCTGATACAGATGTAACAGTATCACCAACTCTGGCATCCTGAATATTTTTAATAGACGCTGTGAAATATCCAACAGTTCCCGCACTTAACTCATCACAGGGAATAAACTGTCCGGGGCCGAAATATCCGACCTCAACAACCTCCCATGATGCACCGGAAGCCATACACTTTGCGGTCATTCCTTTTTTAATTACACCATCGCGCACTCTCACAAAGACAATAACACCTCTGTAAGAATCATATACCGAATCGAAAATCAGCGCCTTAAGAGGAGCAGAAGAATCACCTGTAGGTGCAGGTATCTTATGAACTACAGACTCAAGCACATCCTCTATTCCTGTTCCAAGCTTGGCTGAAACAAGCGGAGCGTCATGCGCTTCGATACCTATCACATCCTCAATTTCCTCTTTCACCTCGTCAGGTCTTGCACTGGGAAGATCTATCTTATTGATAACAGGAAAAACATCAAGGTCATGATCCAATGCAAGATATACATTTGCAAGAGTCTGAGCCTCAACACCCTGTGTTGCATCCACGACAAGAATGGCTCCGTCACATGCAGCAAGGCTTCGTGAAACCTCATATCCGAAGTCCACGTGGCCAGGAGTATCGATCATATTAAAAACATACTCCTCGCCGTCCTTTGCTTTATATACCATTCTTACAGCCTGAGATTTGATAGTTATACCTCTCTCACGCTCTATGTCCATATTATCCAGCACCTGATTCTGCATCTCTCTGCTGGTAAGCACTCCGGTAGTCTCGATCATTCTGTCGGCAAGTGTCGACTTACCGTGATCAATATGTGCCACTATACAAAAATTTCTGATTTTACTCTGGTCAAATTCCGCCATATTACTCCAAAAATATAAGTATTATTTTTCTTTACAGCCACATCATATAATACCATAGCGGCTGTTTTAAAACCATATTATAAAAATATAAGAAATAAGAAAGAATTTCGCTTGCGAAATTCCAGCGCGCGAGCAGTATTGCAAAACAATAAAAAAGACAGGTGGATGTGAGAACTCCACCTGCCTCAGTATATTTATGCTTAATTATGCAAGCTTGTTAACAGCCTGAGCAAGACGAGATACCTTTCTTGAAGCTGTATTCTTCTTGAATACACCCTTTGACTCAGCCTTGTCGATAGCAGATGTAGCAACGAGAAGTGCCTTAGCAGCCTCTTCCTTGTTACCAGCCTCAACAGCAGCTCTTACCTTCTTGATCTCAGTCTTAACAGCTGACTTGATAGCCTGATTTCTAGCAGCCTTCTTCTGGTTTGTAAGAATTCTCTTCTTGGCAGATTTGATATTAGCCATAATTTCCTCCATATGTCACTGAAAAATAAAATTTGATACGTTTTTAGGTGATATGGCTATGAAACCGGACACGGACAGTCAATGCCACATACACCAAAATATTTTAGCCATTTATCACGAGAATGTCAAGGTTATTTTAGCAAATCAGTCAAAGCCTCAGCCAATTTTGATCTTTTTGGTTTTGTAAACTTTGGCCTTACCATCAAGACCCTCAAACACATAAACCATAGCAAGACCTGTCAGACTGTCTTCGCTGTCTGTTTTGCACAGAAAGCAGTGATTGATTCCTGCAACTACCTGACTTCCAAGATAGGCAACAGGTGTATATTTAACGCCCTTATCAGCTGTAACCGCCTTGTTAAACAGTTTCTTCTGCTTCTTGGTAAGCTTTGTTTTCTGAGCAACCTGCCAACCGCCGTCTTTGTCAAATTTCTTTGATACCACTACCTGAGCCAGCGCTTCGTTCTCTCTCGCAGCCTGTACCTGAGCGGTTGTTGCTCCTGATACAGCCATTCCAAGTACAAAAGACATAATTAGTGCTACAATTGTTGTTTTCTTCATAGAATTATCCCCCTCATTAGTTAATTTACAAGAATATCACAAAATGTATTGCATTAATATTATACTGCAGGATTAGAAAAATCGATAACCGGATTTGCAGGCTCTGAAACATGCTCAAGCTCAACAACGCTAAGGAGCGGTCCCACGCCCTGATACTCAGGCACCAGTGCCTTTCTCACATTGCAGGTAACGGTAATCCATTCCTTTTCTTTTAAAGATGAAGCCTGATCATATTCGCACTTAAATCCCAAAAACTGCATATCCTCTGCGCAGCAGGTCATAGCAAGTCTTCCGGGAACGAATGCATTGTCAGCCATATCAAACGGTTTGGAAACCATGGCAGTAAACTTAATATTCTTTCCATCGTATCTGTCCACGTGCTCAAGGGCATCAAGATAAAACATTCCATAGCCGAAGTTATTGAGCTCGATGGGATCAGCATTAAGATCAAAGGGCAGATCCTCATCGAGAGTAACATCTACTTCACCGTTCTGATCCTCGAAAATTATGTCAGCTCTCTGATTAATTGCCTTTACATTTCTCTTGTATGATGCAAGATCCTCAATTCCGTCACATCTGTTGAACAGAATAAGCTCTGAATTTCTGAGCTGTTCAGACAGCAGAGACTTCATATTTGAAAAATAAAGCACGAAGCTTGATGCATCAATAATAGTGATCTGCTGCTCAAGTCTCCACTTTTTGGGAAGCTTGAAATTCTTATAATTCCACATACCATTGTATTCAACAATGATTCTCTCAGGATCATACTTTGCATCAAGTGCCATCATGGTTGCGGGTGTAAAATCCTCCTCATCCTCAATGACTTCCTTGATGGTATTGGTCATTGTAAGAAGTTTCTCATCATAGTCATTCTCGCCTTCCTCACAGACAATAAGGAGTGTTGTTCCTTTGGTCCTGAAGTAAGGCTGTGCCAAAGTATACTTTGTAAAGTCAGTTTTTCCACTGTCAAGAAAACCGTTTATAACATATACTGGTTTCATTTATATATCCTTCCTGAATTACTTCATCAAATTTTTCTGCGGAAAAGCTTCTCCAGGTTATCCTGATGAAGATCAGCACCGATTACACAGAATTTTCCGGTGACATCTGCAGAGCCTTCTCTAATAGTAGGCTCACCGGGAACATAATCAAATTCGATCCACTTGCCATTCTCATCAGGGACCATTCCCTTTGCTCTGAGAACTATGCCAAATGTCTCCTCATCCTCAAGTCTTTCAAGCATCTTCTCGATTTCTTCCTTGTTGTACTTGGAAGGAGTCTCCATGCCCCAGCTGATAAATACATCATCTGCATCATGATGATGGTGATGCTCATGCTCATCATGGTCATGGTGATGATGCTCATGCTCATCATGGTCGTGATGATGCTCGTGCTCATCATGATCATGGTGATGGTGCTCATGCTCGTCGTGATCATGGTGATGTTCATGTTCATCATGGTCATGGTGATGTTCATGCTCATCATGGTCATGCTCGTGTTCATCATCTTCATCATGCTTATGAGCTCTGTATACGGTTACGCCCTCTTCATCAGTATATTTCTCTGAACCATGATCGTGATGATGGTGATGCTCATGTGCCTTCTGAGCAAGAACCTCCTTCAGAAGCTCTGCCTCAAGGTCATGATTACCCTCAAAGGTATCAAGTACTTCTTTACCATCAAGCTCATCAAGAGGTGTGGTAATAATAGTAGCTTTAGGATTATACTGGCGGATAAGTTCAACCGCTGTTTCGATTTTAGCTGCATCTGCTTTATCTGTTCTTGTAAGCAGAATTGTTCCGGCATTCTCAATCTGATTGGTAAAAAACTCACCAAAGTTCTTGATGTATACCTTAGCCTTGCTGACATCCACAACAGTAACTGCACTGTTCATGGTAAGGTCTTCCTCACCGTCAGCAACATTCTGAATCGCTCTCATTACATCAGAAAGTTTGCCTACGCCTGAAGGCTCAATGAGAATTCTCTCAGGATGATAAGTTTCCATTACTTCCTTAAGAGATGTACCGAAGTCGCCAACAAGTGAACAGCAAATACATCCAGAATTCATCTCTCTGATATCAATTCCTGATTCCTTCAAAAAACCGCCGTCAATACCAATTTCACCAAACTCATTCTCAATAAGTACTGTCTTTGTTCCTGTAAGGGCTTCCTTTAAATGCTTCTTTATAAGAGTAGTTTTTCCTGCTCCAAGGAAACCTGATATTATATCAATTTTCGTCATATTATCACGCTCCATTCCTATATAACTATGCCTGTCTTATTATACAACGCTAACATTGTAGTCCCGCATCTAGACAATTGTCAAGGCTGAGCATTTTCAGTTATTTCCTCTGGTTCCTGCACATTTTCAGGTGATTCTTCAGGAGACTCATTTACGTTTTCACCCGTATTTTCTTTGATGATTTCTTCCTCATTTTCCGCCATGTTATCGGCCTTATTTTCTTCCTTATTATCTTCCTTATTATCTTCTTTCTTCTCTTCTTTTTCTTCTTTCTCTTCTTTCTCTTCTTTGTTTTCTTCCGTGTTTTCCTCTATGATTTTTTCCTTGTTTTCCTCTTTATCAGAAGACTCTTTGCAATCTGATGTATTTTTCTCTTCTTCTGTATTATTATCCACAGTATTTAACCCACTATTGTTTTGGTTCTCATCAGTATCATCATTAATAATATCCGTCGGAATCTCTTCTGTACTGATTATCTTCCCATCATACAGATCAAGCGACTTGGAATCTGTAACGGAAGGCTCATCATCAAAAAAGTATTCTTTATCATATATGATCTCTGTTCTCTCGATTTCATTTTCATGGAAACCGCATGAAGGAACATACTCAGTTTCATCACCTTTGGTACAGACAAGTTCCATACTTGTGTACTTAACCAATGATCCGGGAATCGCCCTGCTCTTTGCAAGCTGCTCATCTCCCTTTACAACCTCCTCATGCTGGTTATTGGAATACCAGTGATCAGAACCACAGTATGTACATCCATAATGAGGAAGTCCATGTTTAACCCTGTACAGGTCAACAAAACACTGATCCGTAGTGTATCTGTAGCTGACTTCAGTCTTATAGCAATCCGCTGTATGTACATGCTTTACTTCCCTTGTGAAACATCCGCCCTGTACTTTTGAGCTCTCTTTAGGAAATGGATTCCCGTTTTTATCAACATGGTGATGATGGATATTGTTTACAGACCCATCTTGCTGTACCAGTGAAGGTACCTTCTTAATGCCATCAATAATATCTTCAAATGTACAGTTTTCAGGCAGGTCCACCCCTATTTTTTTCAGGGTGTCAGCCATCTTAATCTGCTTTTCCTTAATTGTATTTATTTCCTTTGCTATATCTTCAAGCTTGGCATCCCCTGATACATTTATTCCGATTTTGGCAAGAGTGGATGCCATCTCCTGTTTCTCCCTTGCCACACGGTTAAAAACCGATTCGAGTTTCTCCGTAATGGTAACAATCTCGGATTTTATATCATCAATATTTCCATTAACTTTATCGAGCTTTGTATCAATACTGTTCACGCCCTTGTCGATTCCGGAAATACCTGATTCGACCTTTCTGGACATTCCATCCACATTCTTATCAAGATTTGAAATTCCTGAATCAACTTTCTTATCAAGGTTCGAAATCCCTGTGTCCACTTTCTTATCAAGATTCGAAATTCCCGTGTCCACTTTTCGGGACAGACCATCCACATTCCTGTCTATATCAGAAACACCGTTTTCCACCTTCTTTGACATGTTGTCTACATTTTTGTCAATGTTTGAAAGACCTGAATTCACCTTCCTGGACATTCCGTTTACAGACTTATCAATATCGGAGAAGCCGCTCTCCACCTTCTTTGACATGCCCTCCACATTCTTGTCTACAGATGAGATACTTTTGTCCATTTTCTTTTCCATATCACTCAAAAGAGCGGTGTAGCTGTTCTGAGTTTTTAAAAGATCTGCTTCCATTCTTGCCAGTGTTTCTTTTGAATCTGACTGCTGTATCTGTTTTTCAATTTTCTGAAGGGAATTAATAACCGTAGAATTATCGGTTTTGGACGTTTTGTTCTGTTCTTTGAGTTCAGCAATGATGCCGCTTACTTCTGTTCCTGATTTCTCACAGGATTTCTTGATGTCATTAAGAGCATTTGTTACCTGGGCAAAGTTTTCTTTGTCTTTGTTCTTATCATTACTTCCGCCCTTCGACATACTCTCCTCCAGGCTCTTTACCTGATCAGACGTTGTCTTTATTTCCGAATGGATTGAAGCAAGCTCTTTATCAAGTCCTGAGATTTTTTCAACAACCTGAGTCGAATTATTATTCGTCGTGTTATTGCTGTCTTTCTCCAGTACTTTTTCGGAAAATTCCTTCTGTTCACTTTGGACTGTCTGGATTTCCTTAATCAAATCCTGACTTCCAGTGACCACCTGATCAAGACGCTCCAGATAGCTGTCAATTTCCTTTAGCTGGTCGCTTGCCTTCTTCTGCACTCCGAGAGAATCCTTACGGACCTCCTGCTGTGCAGCTGTCTGCGCTGCATCTGCGCTGATTGCGGGCGTAGTCACATAAACAAATACACCGCACATAGCTGTTGCTGCAACAACACCCGCACCCATTACAAGAGTGTCATGTCGTCTGAGCTTCTTCAACAGTTCCTTCATCGAGTTACTTTGCTTAAATGGTTTCATAGATAATAAACCGCCTTTCATAAAAATAAAAAAATAAAATTGGGATTCTCTCGAAGTGAATACTTCATGAGTCGTCGACTGACTGCCGACAAGATGGCATAGTATCACATACTTTTTTCAAGCGCAAGTGCTATTTTTATTTTTTTAGTTTTCACAGCAATAAAAAAGACATGTCATGCTAGGTTTTATCATGCATGACATGTCCTATTAATTTTTCTTTTTTTGATTTTCCCTTTTTGTTACCGGATGCTTTTTCAGTCTTGTCCGGTTTCTCCTCTACCAGATCTGCGATGTCATCATAATGAACAACCAGGTTTCTTCCATGTTCCTTGGCATAATAAAGTGCTTTATCAGCTCTCTTTACAGCCTCATGATAATTGCCTCCGTCATACTGGCTGACCCCGACAGATATGGTTATGGGACAGACCTCATTCTCTGTTGTCTCCACAGAGTGACGTATATGCTCTGCAATTCTGAGTCCTACGCTTGGGCTTGCTCCCATAAGGAGAACCACAAATTCCTCACCGCCCCACCTGATGACAAGGTCCGTTGCTCTTATGCAGGACTTTATTCTTTCAGTAAGGAAAATAAGAATCTTATCTCCGCCATCATGTCCGTAGGTATCGTTAATCTTCTTGAATTTGTCCACGTCGATCATGAGAATAACTACACCTGAACCCATATTCAGGCCTTTAGGTGCCTCATTTTTTGAATCAACGATTTCTTCAAACTTATTGCGGTTATAGGCCTCTGTCAGATTATCCGTGGTCGAACTCTTCTCCAGCTGCTTGCGGATAAGATACTGATCCGCGTAGGAATCCTCGAGAATAGCCATAAGTACCGATGCTCCGATCCACACAGGCACAGCCAAAGAAATTATCAGATCGACATGCTCGTAATGGTTCCATAAGTTTGAAATAAGGATATTCATAATAACAGCGAAATGAATCGGCACATGATACTTCACCGGCATGCCAAGTCCGATGGCAATAAAAGCCAGATGCATTATTATAAATCCTTCACGAGCATAATCCTTGTTTGGCAAATACCATATTGCCCATATAGTACACCACATTGCACAGTGAGCTATCAGGTAATAGATATGAAGACCTAATTTGTAAGATTTTATTTTGGGTTCGACCATCGCAAGAATGATGATCGGAATCAAAATAATGAATCTTGGTATCAGAGTCTCCGCTGCAAATCTGCCAAATATCTGACAGTCAGAAATAAAATATGTAATTTGCAAAAGACCTGTGAGCATTGCAGCCACATAGCTTGGACTCCTGAAATAGTCGAACTTTGACTGATAAAACTCATCCATTTCTTCCTTGGCAATTTTCTTTGTAATCATGTCCATATTATACTACAATTTATTTTTCATAAAAGACTTAAAAAACAATTGCGCTTGACAATAAACTTTCTATTTATTAAAGTAGCCATGTATGAGTAGGACAAATGATCGCGGCCGCAATACCCTAAAGGGTGCGGGTGAGGAAAGTCCGGGCTTCATAGGGCAGGATACCGGATAACGTCCGGCGGAGGTGACTCCCGGGATAGTGCAACAGAGATATACCGCCTGCTTTTGGCAGGTAAGGGTGAAAAGGTGGTGTAAGAGACCACCGTACAGATGGTAACATCTGCAGCCATGTAAACCCTATCCGAAGCAAGACCGAAAAGAAAACCATGGGCCGGCCCGGTCCGTTTTCAGGTGGGTCGCTTGAAACTGTCGGCAACGGCAGTTCTAGATAGATGATCATTCACGACATAACCCGGCTTACAGTCCTGCTCATGCATAAAATGAATATCTTATATATTCAGCAAAACAATAAATTCGAGTAAACAATGATGAAAAACAGATTTGGATTTTTATACATTGTCTTTATAGTTTCCATATTCTTAACCAATCCCCTTGGGGTATTCGCTCAGGGGCCGTTTCCTGATGAAATTGCAGATAATCTTCTTTCACTGAATGGTTTTAATATTCCACAGACAAGTTTTAACTATGATGACACAGAAGGTGTTTTGACAGATGCATATAATGTAAGAGGAAGCTATGTGCAGCTTCGCATTGGAAGCAGTTACGGAGCTGGTTCGATTTATTCAATTGATGAGGACAAAATACTTATTCTCACTGCAGCACACGTTCTTAATAAGTACTCTGCCTCTGAAAAAAACTATGCAATATTCTTTAACGGAATAATCGGAAACACACGCCCTGTCTATAAAAATAAGACATACGACGTGGCAATAATGAGTGTGGAAACATCGATTTTTTCATCCTATGATCTCATGAACTTAAGATGCGTAACCATCGATAAAAGCGCCTTTAGCAGATTTGAAAAAGCAAACTCCAAGGCAGTATTTGCACTGGATTCAGAGCTTACAGTCAATCCGCTTAAAAATCAGAAATACGACTTCTATGGTAACGACACGAAAATTGCAGGCAGCTATATATACGGACCTGTAAAAAACACAAGTATCATGGTTACAGATTTCGGCTATAAAATGCTGTACGCAAAATGCTCCGCCCATAATGGTATGAGCGGAGGCGGTGTTTTTGATATGAAATGTAATTTTGTCGGAATTCTTGCCGGAGGCTCTGACAACGATGAAATGGTGGCTGTCCGGCTCTCGGATGTGATCACTGCGATATCAGACTTTGAAGCAGCTTCCACCGACGAACTCTCTGGTAATTGAGTTCTTTGGAAGTGCCTGCGCATCTACTGCAACAAAGTATCCCAAAAACTTGAGAAGTCTCTTGGATTCGAAATACTCGGGTTCACCGGGCTTTATGGCATAGAGCAGCGGCTCTGCGTATTGTTTCAATACTGCAAGCTCATATAACTGAGCGGAATTAAACATCTCATCCGCTCCCTCCTGATAAGGGAATATGTTCTGCTCCTCTCCTCTTCTGACGGAATCCCACATCGCAATGGTATGCTTTGCGGTTGCACCTCTAGTTCTTGCATCTCTTACGATACGCCTTAAAAGTCTTCCATCTGTTGTAGGAATACGGTTATGTGCATCAACACTAAGTGTGGTAAGCGCACTGATATATATTTTAAACTTGGATTCAGAAGGAAGGGCATAGCTCATCTTCTCATTAAGTCCGTGTATTCCTTCAATAACAAGAACATCATCTTTACCAAGCTGCATATAATCGCCATTCATTTCTCTTTTTCCGGTGACAAAGTTGAAATAAGGCATTTCAATCTGCCTGCCATTCAAAAGATCGACCATATCCTTGTTGAAACGTTCTACATCAAGCGCCTCAAGGCATTCGAAATTATAACTTCCGTCCTCGTTGAGGGGCGTAAATTCCCTGTTAACAAAATAATTGTCAAGACTTATGGCATGCGGATGAAGTCCGTATGTACGCAGCTGTATTGCAAGTCTGTTGGCAAAGGATGTCTTACCTGATGAGCTGGGACCTGCGATCATTACAAAACGCACATCCTTCCTCTCAAATATCTTCAGGGCAATTTCTCCGATACGTCTCTCCTGAAGAGCTTCCTGTACCAGCATAAGATCATTAAAATCTCCTCTGCAGATAGCATCGTTAAGATCTCCTACAGTATCGATTCCCATCATTTCTCCCCAGGATGATGCGCGTACCATCTCCTTGAAAAGCTTCTCTCTGGGTTCGCTCTCTGTTATCTGATCCGGATGCTTTCTTGAAGGCAGATGCAGAAGAAGACCATCATGGTATTTCTCCACCTTAAACCACTTAACGTAGCTTGTATTTGGAAGCATATAGCCATAAAAATAGTCAGAGAAACCATCCAGCTTATAGACGTTGACCTCAGAACTTCCACGATATCTGAAAAGTCTTACCTTATCATCCATCCCTTCACTTCTGAAAATCTCGATGGCATCACCAAGAGGATATCCCTTCTTTGTGATGGGAAGCTTATCATCCACCATGTCCTGCATTCTTCTCTGAACGCTCTCAGCAAAGGCCTCAGTTACCTTGAAGTCTCCTTTAATACTGCAGAAAAATGCATTACCGATTTTATATTCCACTCTGGTAAAAGCCGGCTGACGGCCCGAAACATCACGGACAGCTTTAATAAGCATCATAATAGCAGTACGTGTATAGGTATTATTTCCTATCTCATCTGCAGTCGTGATAAAAGAAAGTGTCTCGTCTCTGTCAACCTTCTTCATCAGCTCTCTGATGCGGTTGCCATAATAAACCGCAACTATCTGGTTCTCATACTTTGGCTGGTATTCGTTAGCTATCTCTTCAAATGTCATACCCTTCTCATACTCTTTGGACTCGCCATTAATTATCAGCGTCGGCATTGACAACCACCTCCTTTGTTCCTACTTAATAAAGACTAAGTAAGAATGAAATATCGTTCTTTTTATTCATAATATCACGCATTCTTTCTGTATGCGCATTTTCAGATAATTTTAATAATATTCTCTCGCATAACTCCAGTTCTCTTTGCAGATATTCTTTAAGTACAACATCTCTTTTCAGAATCAGGACCGGACCGAAACGGTGACACATGTTTATCATCCTGTCCGCATCAGTTCCGTTCTTTTCTCCGAACTTTTCACAGACCTGAATGTAAGGATCATTATCACAGCTTACCACCACCTTCATAGCTGTATAATACTTACCCTCTTCGAAGATCTCACGCTCATCTGCGATAAAAAATCCCTGTTCTCTCAGATATTTTCTGAAACTATACAGGTCTGACTGGGGCTGCAAAATCATGGTAGTGATTCCCTTTCTGACAGGCCTTCCTTCGTCAAGAATCCTGAGCATTAAAAGTCCGCCCATTCCGGCACATACCATGGTGTCCGCTTCATTATCCTTAAGCTCCAAAAGCCCGTCTGAAAGTCTTAGCTCTATATCATTTTCAAAGCCATACTCACGGACATGATCGGTTGCTCTCTGGAGAGGGCCTTCATTAACATCCATGGCAATCACATGTGCTGCTTTATGTTTTTCCATAAGATAAATCGGAACGAATCCATGATCCGTCCCGACATCCACCACGCGGCTGCCCTGTGGAACCATTTCGCAAGCCGCGCTTAATCTCTTTGATAACTGTATATTAGTCATTAGTCAAGATAATCCTTAAGCTTTCTGCTTCTGCTGGGATGACGAAGCTTTCTCAGAGCCTTGGCCTCAATCTGTCTGATACGCTCACGGGTTACATTGAACTCCTTGCCTACCTCTTCAAGAGTTCTTGCTCTTCCGTCATCAAGACCGAAACGAAGTCTCAAAACTTTCTGCTCTCTTTCAGTAAGTGTTCCGAGAACCTCAACGAGCTGCTCCTTAAGGAGTGTGAATGCTGCAGCGTCTGCAGGTACAGGTACGTTATCGTCCTGTATGAAATCACCAAGATGTGAATCTTCCTCCTCACCGATAGGTGTTTCAAGTGAAACAGGCTCCTGGGAAATCTTGAGAATCTCACGTACTCTCTCTACAGGGATTCCCATCTCCTTTGCAATTTCTTCCGGAGCAGGCTCTCTTCCAAGTTCCTGAAGAAGCTGTCTGCTGATACGGATGAGCTTATTAATTGTCTCAACCATATGAACAGGAATACGGATTGTTCTTGCCTGGTCTGCAATTGCACGGGTTATAGCCTGTCTGATCCACCATGTTGCATAAGTTGAGAACTTGAATCCCTTTCTGAAATCGAATTTCTCAACAGCTTTGATAAGACCGAGGTTACCTTCCTGAATAAGATCAAGGAAAAGCATTCCACGTCCTACATATCTCTTTGCAATACTTACAACAAGTCTGAGGTTTGCTTCAGCAAGCTTCTTCTTAGCCTCATTTCCTTCAAGGCTAAGTAACTTAAGAGTCTTCTCATCGACATCCTTAACACGTTCGTAAGCTTCCTCTTCCTCCTCCTTGATTTCAAGGCCCTCAGAAGTTCCGGCTGCAAGAATACGCTCAGCCATCATACCATCTTCCATCTTGCGGGCAAGTTCGATTTCCTGCTCAGCTGTAAGAAGCGGTACCTTACCGATTTCCTTAAGGTACATACGTACCGGATCCTCTATACTGATTCCGTCAGGCACTGACAGATCAATATTTTCCATATCAACGTCATCCTCATCTGAAAGGACAACTTCATCATCATCGGGAATCTCAACATCGGCGTCATCCATTCTGATGACATCGATTCCTGCAACTTCAAGCTGCTCAAGAACCTTATCAAGACTGTCCTCATCAAGAGAAAGATCACGGAAGAAATCACTTACTTCATTGTAATCAAGAGTATTCTGTTTCTTCTTACCAAGAGCAAGGATTTCCTTCATTTTCTGAAGGAACTTTTCCTTTGTCTCATCATCAAGAGTACCATCTCCGGAAGCTGCGGAAGAAGTTGACTCCTTCTCTGCTTTCTTCTTTGTGGTCTTCTTTGCTGCAGTCTTTGTCTCCTTGGCATCTTCAGACTTAGCCTTTTTGGCAGTTGTCTTTGCAGCCTTTTCCTCAAGGATTTCCTCTGCCTCGGCTGCCTTTGCCTTTGAAGTCTTAGCTGTTGTCTTCTTTGCCTCTTCTTTCTTAGCCGCAGGCTTCTTTGCAGTAGTCTTCTCTGCTGCCTTGGCGGTCTTCTTGACCGTCTCCTTATCCTTCTCTGCGGATACCTTTGTCTTAGTTGTTTTTGCTGTTTCTTTTGTTGTCTTCTTCTCTGCCACTTTACTATCCTTTCCTGAGCAGATCACTTATCCAAAGTGATCTTCGCTTTAAATAATTCCTCTAGTTCACGTTTTCCCTGTAGTGTAAAATTCCATTTATCCGGATCATCAGGGGCCATTGATTTTAATTTTCTCTCATACCCGGATCTCTTGACCTCGTAAAGTATGTCGTGTATGGCCTTCTCCCTCTCATCCTTGGTATCAACCTGTATCAGGTTGGTATTAAAAAGTTCAGCCACCTGTCTGTGTTCATCCTCTTCAACAAAATGATCGAGAACACCGGCGGGATCAAAGCTTCCTGTTTCAAGGCTCTTCCACATTTCTGTGGCTATTCCCCTGTACAGATCATCGGTGAAGTCTTCCGGCTTTATCCACCTTGCTACTTTGCCAAAAATATCCGGTTCATCAGCAAGCCATGTTATCAGCACTCTCTGAGGCTTCCTTGCAGGATCTTCCTTATTCTCCCGGGAATGCATTCCGCTTTTGGGTCTCTCAGCAGGTTTGACAATTCCTCCACCGGACGCAATGTTTGCAACCAGTTTATGAAGATCATCCACACCTATGGCATATCTGGCAGCCACAGCTTCAAGATAATTTTCTCTCTCCACCGCCTCTGAAAACTCACAAAGCTTTGTTCCGATAAATCTGTGGAACTCGGTTTTAGCAGCGGGATCACTCATATCGAATTCCTTTTCCTTTGTTGATATCTCAAAGAAAAATGGATTTTCGGCTTTCTTTATCCGTTCCTCAAAGGCTTCCTTACCTTCATTTTTAATGAATTCATCGGGATCCTTATAGGGCTTCAGATTAAGTACCTTACCCTTAAGTCCTGCCTCCTTGAGAATCTGTATTCCTCGCAGAGCTGCGCTGGTGCCTGCTCCGTCAGAGTCATAGGACAAAATTACCGTATCGGTATATCTCTTAAGCAGATGTGCCTGCTGCGGCGTAAATGCCGTCCCCAGAGAAGCCACAGCCATATTGAACCCGGCCTGATGCATGGCTATAACATCCATGTAACCTTCACAGATAATGATGTAACCGCATCTGGCATTCCTGGCATAATTAAGTCCAAACAGGTTACGACTCTTATCAAATATCGGTGTCTCCGGAGAGTTCAGATATTTTGGTTTCCCATCACCCATAACTCGTCCGCCGAATCCAATAACCTTGGAATTGACATCCAATATCGGGAACATAACTCTGTTCCAGAATTTATCATGGGTTCCGTACTTCTCATCATGGGATGCCAGGCCCGCTTCTATTATCTGAGCATCGCTGTATCCCCTGCCCTTAAGATATTTGACCAGGTCACTGCTTGCACCGTTTGAATATCCAAGTCCAAAGTGAGCTATTGTCTCATCCGAAAGTGCTCTGTCCTTAAAATAAGAAAGTCCCTTTGCTCCATTCGGACTCTTGAGCTGATACACATAATACTTTGCAGCCTCTTTATTTATCTCAAAGAGTGTTGCCTTTTTATCGCGCATCTTTTTGGCCTCGGGAGATTCATCCTGCTCCGGAAGCTTGATACCGCTTCTCTCTGCCAGTGCCCTGACCGCCTCCCCAAATGTTAAGTTGTCATATTTCATGAGAAATGAAAAAACATTGCCGCCTACCCTGCATCCAAAACAGTAAAACATCTGCTTGGAGGGTGAAACACTAAAAGACGGCGATTTTTCATTGTGAAAAGGACAAAGTCCCACATAATTGGCACCGGCACGCTTAAGGCTTACATACTGCCCTATCACGTCCACAATGTCATTGCGTGACCTGACCTCTTCTATGATCTCGTCAGAATATCGCATCTTTTTTCCTTTACAAAACTTCCCAGCTCTTGGGAACGAAATAATCATGGAATCTGGCTATGGCGAATCTGTCTGTCATTGAACTTATGCAGTCACAGACTATCTTCTCCCTGGGCTGTCCCTCCTCAAGAAGGCGCTTTAAATAATCGGGATAAAGTTCATCATGATCCATATAATACTGATAAAGGATCTGTACCAGTTTTTCCGCCTTGCCCTCCTGTCCTTTTGCAACAGGATTGGTATATACATTCTTAAACATGAATGCCCTGAGTTCAAAGAGTGCTTCCTCGACCTCCCCGGACATCACTATGTCATTTTTCTCAGCACTGTTTTCAACGATGTCATGAATGAAGGTGTCAAGCCACTCTCCATTGGTATGACCCAAAACATTGCATATACTTTCGGGCACATCTGTTTCTGACAGAATTCCGCCTCTAATGGCATCATCCATATCGTGGTGGATATATGCGATCTTATCAGACAGCCTCACCACTCTGCCTTCCAGAGTCACCGGAAGTGTATCCAGTTCGTGATTGAGTATTCCATCTCTGACTTCAAAAGTCAGATTGAGTCCCGTTCCGTCCTTCTCCAAAAGTTCCACGGTTCGAAGGCTCTGCTCATTGTGCTTAAAGCCATAAGGGCATATCTCATTAAGGGCTCTCTCACCGGCATGTCCAAAGGGTGTATGTCCAAGGTCATGTCCAAATGCGATCGCCTCTGCAAGATCCTCATTTAACCGCAATGCCCTGGCAATTGTCCTGGCATTCTGAGCAACTTCAAGAGTATGCGTCATTCTGGTTCTGTAATGATCTCCGTCGGGAGTCAGAAAAACCTGAGTTTTATCCTTAAGTCTGCGAAAAGACTTGGAATAAAGAATTCGATCCCTGTCTCTCTGGAAACAGGGTCTGATGTCACATGGTTCCTCCTCTGTGACTCTCCCCCTGGAATACATACTGAGAGTTGCATACGGACTGTAATTCAATCTCTCTCTGTTTTCTAAATTTTCTCGTATTTTCACGTCAAAAACTCCTCACAATTATTATATTCTGTGAGGAGTTTCCATTTCCTTTTTTAATTTTCAAAAATTTCAACCATTTTTACATATTTTGAAGAATCATGATCTGTAAGTTAAATCATTCCTCTCCCCAGTTTCCATTTTCATACTGTTCATTGATCCACCTGATGGCATTATCAAAGCCTTCTTCATCAATTGTGAAAAGCTCGGATGTCTTCTTATCCTCTTCAGTATCAAAATAGCTGTACGGTTCCGGCCAAACGGTTGCCATCAGTCTGGCATTGGGATCACGGTCCTCAACCGGAACAAAGAAAACATGTTCCAATGGTTCTCTGGCAAGTCTGTATCGCATTCCCTTGTAACTTCCAAAGAATGCCTCGCCATATTCATAATGTCTCAGATTAAAAAATACTTTCTTTTCAATTGCCATGTTAATATGTAAACTTTCCTGTATCCTTGTGATTTACAACATAGTAGGCGGTGTTCTCTTCAGGCTTTAAGTAAATCTGAAGTTCCCTGATATCGGATGCCTTATGACCTTCTGCCACATATTTCTCACGAATCTTTGCAGCAAAATCTTCAGTTCTGATCTCGTAATCCTGATACTGGATAAAAAACTCAACCTTCTCATTCTTTCTGGCCTGAGCTTCTGTAAGGTTACTGCCTACAGCCTTGACAGCATCTGCCGCCTTGGCTCCCTGCTCCTTGACTTTCTTGGTTGCAGGCTCAGTTCTCTTCTTAACTTCAGAAATGACAGGCTCTGCCTTCTCCATAACTTCCTCAATAACCGGGCCGCTTTTTTCTTTGGCCTTCTCAAGATAAGGCTCTGCTGCTTCTGTCATGCTCTTGGCAATATCAATGATCGTATCGGTTGCTTTCTTTTTAGCCATAAACGTACCTCCCTATGTGAATCCTTATTTGAATTTCTTCATGAAGCTTGCAAAAGGTCCTACTGCATCCTGAAGATCCTTTATACCCTGATTTAATCCGTCAAAATCTATCTTTGAAATCTTATCCATGGCATCAACCAGTGATGTCTCATTATCAACAATGACCTGCTCCATTTTGTTTCCGGCCTTTTCAAGGGACTTTGCCATATCAGAAACATCGTTAAGAGTTGTACTGGAATCATCAATCACTGTCTTGGCCTGCTCTGCCACATCATTTATAGTTACAAGTGTTTTAACTGCCTTAGGCACTACTACAAGAGATGCAATAAGAATTACCGCAAAGATTCCTGCTGTGCAACAGGTTGCAATCCTTTGAAGCTTAAGAGTCTTCTGAGAATTCTCATAAAGCTTTTTTGCATAATCAATACCGTCATCCGTTTTTGTTGCAGGCACTTCTGCAGTAGCATTTACTACCTCTGTCCCGTTTTTATTTTCAACTTCACTCATAACAGCCCTCCCTCAAGTATTTCTATGGTATTAAGTATACAATCTTGAATAATTAATTCAAGATTACCTCAACCACCTTCTTTTTCTTACTCGGTTCTGCGCTCTGACATCTTTTGGAACATTTCCTCAAGATCCTTTTTGCGGACAAATCTGGCTGCCTTAAATTCCATACCCGCCTGACCGAAGTAAAGCTTGACATAGAAGTTTGTCATGAAGGACGGCTCAAGTTCTACCGTGACTTTCTGCCATTCCTTATCCATACCTGTGAGAGTTATTGATTTTAAAAGTCTTGTATCCTGGAAAACAGACAACGGAATCTGTGCCATGTCAGGCTGTCCTTTTGTTCTTATTTCCATCTCCAGCGCAAGCTCACATCTTCTGGGGGTGTGCAATGCAAATGCAGTTGTATCGCCCTTATCAGCCTTGATCTTCTTTACATCAATCTCAGTCTCGTCAGAATCAATTATAAGTTTGATCATATTCTGAAGCTGCGCATCATCTGATGAAATGGCATTCTTTAATTCCTTATCGAGCTCGGACTCCCCGTTTATCATTCTGTCAAATACAGGAGTCTTCATAAGGAATTCGCAGATATTTGCAGCACATTTTACAAGCTCTGCCCGCTCAAGGCGTCCCTCTTTAACCGCTGCATCAAGGTCATCATTGTTACTGTTTTCCTCTGCGTTGGTGTTGACCATATTCAGATCGTTCTGTGCCCGAACCTGTGCGGAAACATTCTTATAGTTTCCTTTTTCGAAGGCGGAATCGTTACCCATTGCCCACCAGTCAGTCATTACAATTCCGTTAAAGCCCCACTCTCCTCTGAGAATAGTTGTCAGAAGATCATAGTTACTGGAAGTGTATATTCCGTTTACAGGGCCGTACGTACTCATTACAGCGCGGGCGTCACCTTCTCTTACTGCAATCTCGAAGCCCTTAAGATAGATCTCCCTGAGGGCTCTCTCTGATATTATTGAATTTACAAAGTGTCTTCTGAACTCCTGTGTATTACCGCAGAAGTGCTTGATAACACCGGTCACTCCATAAGTGTGCATTCCTTTGAGCTGAGAGGAAACCATCTTACCTGTAAGAATGGGATCCTCTGAGAAGTACTCAAAATTTCTGCCGCCGAGAGGACTTCTGTGAATGTTCATTCCGGGGCCTAAAAGCGCATCTATCTTATTTCTTCTAAGATCAAGTCCCTCCCATTTAAAGAGTTCCTCATTGATCTCCTGGTTGAAAGTACATGCAAGGCAGGTTCCGTTGGGAAGTGAAAATGCATGGGTTCCACAGTCCATTCTGATACCGCTGGGGCCATCGGAACAGCCGCCAACAGGAATGCCAAATCCGTCAAGCGCATCTGTCACTCCGCCGTAAGCTCCGGCAATACCGGGAGTTACTTTAGGTGAACACATACCCTCGCCTCTCATCATTGCACACAGATCCTTATCTGAAAGCTGTGCAAGGAATGTATCCATATCGACTTTTTTCTCAAATACATCCTTAAGCTTGTATCCCTTATCACCTGTATACTCAGCGGCCTTGGGAAGATTGTCCAGCCTCTTTTTATTGGGATCGAGTGTTCTTGTGGGAACAGGCTCCATACTCTCTTTAAAGGTCTTTCCTGATACGATTGGCTTAAGTCTTCTGAACTCTTTAACTGGAGCCATGGCCTCTTCACATCTTGTGACAACCTCAAGCTTATCTATGGTGAATTTTCCAACAGACTCCGCACTTCTTACATCACATCCGGCAAAAATCTCGTACTCACCTGTCTCGAGAACATAAGCTGACTTGTGATCCGTAACACCGCTGTCATCATAGGATGAGAACCAGTACCTGGGTATGCTGAATGTAAGCTCCTGCTTATCACCTGCTCCCAGAAGATCTGTCTTTTCAAATGCGATAAGAACTCTTGCAGGCTTTCCAAGTCTTCCCTGAGGGGCCTTCACATATACCTGAACAACTTCTTTACCTGAGCACTTACCTGTATTGGTTACAACAGCACTTAAACTTACGCCCTTTTCACTATCATAGGAAAAGCCTTTGAAATCAACTGCAAAGCTTGTATAGGAAAGTCCGTAACCAAAAGGATATAATACCTTGTCCCTGGCAAAGGTTTCAAAATAACGATATCCCACATAGATATCCTCAACCTGGAAGTTTTCCTTCTCAGATCCGAAGTTCTCTGTTGAAGGATAATCGGAAATATTCTTTGCGATTGTATCAGCAAGTTTTCCGGAAGGTGTCACATCACCTGACAATACGTCAAGGACTGCATTACCACCTTCCTGACCGCCCTGCCATGCATAAAGAACCGCATCCGGGCCTATTTCATCCACCCACTTCATGTCAATGATATTTCCCACATTGAGGACTACCACTGTCTTTTTGAAATATCTGCAAAGCTTTGAAAGTGCATCTTTTTCAGTCTCTGTAAGAAGGATACTTCCTTCCTCATTCTTGCTGTCCTGGTCCTCACCTGCGGTTCTTCCGATAATAAAAACCGCAACATCAGACTCAGCAGAAGCCTCCTTTACCATCGCATCTGTAAGAGGCATTTCCTTCTGGAACCATGGTTCTGAAGCCCAGCCTGTTCCCAGATCAAAGGGATTCTCCTTTACAAACTTCTCATAAGCCTTTCTTACCTTGCTGTTAATTTTGAATTTCTTTGAATTCTTAAGTGCTTCATAGATTCCGACAACATAATCTACATTTACCATTCCGCCTGAACCGGTACCGGATTTGTAATAGTTCATCTGGCTTCTTCCGAATACCGCAAGCTTTGAATTTTTTGCAAGAGGAAGTGTTCCCTCATCATTTTTCAATAAGACAATACCTTCTGCAGCCGCAGCTCTGGCTGTCTTTTTAAATTTCTCAATGTCCCATGTTTTAGTCTTCATAAATAATGCTATACTCCTTCCAAAATAAGAAGAGCCAAGGGCATAAAGAAATGCCAAGGCTCCTCGAATTGCTGACATTCAGCACAATTATACATTATCCAAAACCATACCTACAACAGTTCCAGTAATTTTTCCCTATCCACAAGACCAATGTATTTTCCCACCAGTTCAAACTTTTCTTTAAGTTCAGAAGGAACCTTATACCCTGACAGCATCTTATAGATTTCAGCCACATTATCGTAGTCAAAAGCTTCCATTAACTCCTTCATATCCCTGAAAGCATTTTGGAGCTCTTCCGCTGAAATCTCAGGTCTTGTATCCTCATCCTTTTTATCAGCCTTAAGGTGTTCCTCGTAGCTTTCAAGAAGCTTTAGAATTTCCGGCGTCTTTTCCTTTATCTCATCTGTCTTGTCCGCATTTCCGCATTCCTCAAGATAAGCCGCCTTTTCAGAAAGCTCACCTGCTCCTATTATCCTGGCTGAGCTCTTAAGTGCATGAACCTGTATGGTATAGTTTCTGATATCTCCTGCCTCTTCGTATTCACGTATGAGCCTGAGCTTCTCCGGAATGTTATCCCTAAAATCAGAAATAACACTCTCCACCAGTTCCTCACCGCCACAGTTTTTGATTGCCTCCTCGATATTTATGCCTGTGTATTTTGAAAGTTCATCCCGGTAACTGCTAGTCTTTTGCACATCAGCATCATCTGTATCAAAGCCGTCTTCTCCTGATCTGATCACTTTCTCCGGAGGAAGATTCTCCATGAGCATCTTCTCCAGCCTGTCTGCATCTATAGGCTTTGACAGATAATCCTGAAATCCGGCATCAAGGTAGGTCTGCCTTGCTCCTGAAACCGCATTGGCGGTAAGAGCTATACATACAGTGTTTTTGTTGAGATTTCCCGGCAGCTCCTTCATGGCTTCAAGAGTCTCAATTCCATCCATTTCAGGCATTCTGTGATCCAGGAAAATCATATCATACGTATTCTTCTGAACCAGTTGCAGCGTTTCCTTTCCGCTTTCGGCAGTATCAACCTGAACCTTTGTCTTTTTCAAAAGTCCCAGTATTACAGTCAGGTTCATCTTGGTATCATCTACCACAAGGATTTTTGCATCAGGAGCGTGGAAGCTTTCCTTATACTTCTTGCGCTGTCCAATAGTTTCTTTATATCTTGCCTCAAAATCACCGATTCCTTCCCATTCCACAACCTTCTGATCAACAGTAAAGGAAAAATCCGAACCCTCTCCGTAAACGCTGTTTACCATAAGTCTTGTGTCCATCATTGCAAGGAGCTTTTTGACAATGCTCATTCCAAGTCCGGTGCCCTCAATGGTACGGTTTCTTATCTCCTCTATTCTTTCAAAAGGTGAATAGAGCTTATTTATATCTTCTTCCTTTATTCCTATTCCGGTGTCAATTACCCGCACAGTGAGCGCTATTGTTTCCTCATCCTTTTTTTCATAGGCAAAGCAAAGCTCCACAGAACCTTCCTGAGTATACTTTACAGCGTTAGTCAGAATATTGGTTGCACATTGTTTTATCCTGATCTCATCACCAAAAAGCATATCGGGAATACTCTCATCCACGGTAATCTTAAATTCCAGATTCTTATTTGCAGCTCTCTGGGCAATCATATTAACAAGATCATTGACCACAGAGCTTAATCTGTACTGTACAGGAAGTATTTCCATTTTTCCTGCTTCTATCTTGGAAAAATCCAGGATATCATTTACAAGTGACAGCAGAGTACTTCCCGCGCTCTCTATGGTGGTCGCATATTCAAGTGTCTGAGGTTCTTCACTTTCCCTCAGTATCATCTCATTCATTCCAAGAACAGCATTAATAGGCGTCCTTATCTCATGTGACATATTGGAAAGGAATGATGATTTTGCCTCACTTGCAGCCTCCGCCACGCGAAGGTCCTCTTTAAGCTTCTGCTCTTCTTTTATCTGCTCAATGTATCCCGTCACATCATTAAGAGTTATCAGGGTTGAATAATAAAGTGTCGTTATCTCGTCATGTGTATTTATAGGATTATCCCTTAAAACCTGCATATACTCTGTCCGGTTTTCATCTGTGGTGTCCGTGAAATTGAGCATATAGTCAGATAGCTGTCCTATAGGGGAAGCAATTCTCATTTTCGTATAAAAATTGATCATTGAGGCAACAGGAATCGCTATACTCATTTCCATCAAAAGCATCTTGATACTAAAGGACATACCATAGTCATTAAACCGAAATACAGCTTTTTCTTCAGACATGGTGCCTCCACCCATATTTGCATTAACCATCTCCCTTATTTCCGGGAAAAGAAGATCGACAAACAGAATAGAAAAAGCACACAAAAGCAAAGCTTCAAGAATGATTATAAAAGTGATCCTGACGCTTAACTGATTCTTCCTTACGCTTTTCTGAAAAACAAGATCCTCAACATACTCCCTTGTATATCCGTATCCGAGAGGGAAAATGCACTTTATAATATCCGGAAACTTATTAAAAAAAAGATAAAGAGCCACACAGCAGATAATATTGCTCTCCAGAATATCCAGGGCATTATGAAAAATAAATATACTCTTAACAACCGATTCTCCAAATCTTCTGTTGGCTATATAGTTTCCGCACACGCCATTTATAAGCAGCATACTTGCAAATCCTGTTAAAAATGCCAGTACTGTCTTTGTTTTGGTCCTGAACCACCTGTACTGGGAAAACATTGAATACAGGAACATGGCTATCATGAACGGTGTCATAAGATATGCCCTGTCAGCATTGAGGATAAGTGCGGTTATGAATAATGCCAGATACAGATTCAATGAATATAAATATCCGTAAAGAGCAGAAAAAATAATAAACGGAATTGCTGAAATATCAGTCAGGATACCAGAAGCACCGTTTAATTTCGCCGACTTGACATTTACTGATAAAAGCTGATTAAAAATAACTATTCTTACCATGAGGTATGCAAGAAACAAAGCAAAAAGGAACCTTAACAGAATCAGATACCATTTCTTGCGAAAGCTCCGTAGACCCGTGTCATTCTGTATTTTTACATTCATCTGCTTATTTAAAAATCTCATAGCACCATCCCTGCGTTTTACGCATATTTCACTTGGCGTATCCACCTTAATCTTACCAAACACCTCTTTTTCATAAAATTATAATATTGTTGTAATTTCGTTAAAAAACTATTAAATCTGTTTATATTTAAGATCATATATGGCTATAATTATCGTGATATCAAAGGTCTGTTTTCTCCTCGAGGAGGTTTTTTATGGACACGATTCTTCTGAATAATAAAACACAAATCCCCATGCAGGCTTTTGGAGTCAGAGGGCTCACCGATCCGGATATATGTGAGCAGGTATGTCTTTATTCCATCAAAAGTGGTTTCAGAAATATTGATACTTCTCCCCTTTATCACAATGAAAAATCCATAGGAATTGTCATTTCGGAATGCAGTGTTCCAAGGCAGGAGCTGTACATCTCCTCCAAGGTTTATCCCAGAAATTACAAAAAAGGAGTTGAAAGATCCATTGAAAAAACTTTAAAAAACTTAAGAACCGATTACCTTGATCTTCTGCTTATCCAGACGCCTTTGTGCGGCGATTGGAAAAATGCATGGAGAGCCATGGAACGGGCTGTTGATGAGAAAATAGTCAGATCTATCGGCGTATGCAATTTCATCACAAGACATATTATTGATGAGCTTGTAAACATCGCAAATATCCCACCATGTGTTGATCAGGTTGAATGTCATCCCTTCTTGCAGCAAAACAGATTACGAGAAAAATTAAACATGGAAAATATCCGGCTTGAAGCATGGTATCCATTAGGGCATGGCAAATCGCTTCTTTTAAACAATCCGGTTCTTCTTGATATAGCCACGGCTCATCATACCACCAGTGCTCAGGTAATACTGAGATGGCACCTTCAGATGGGAAATATTGCGATTGTCGGTTCCTCCAATCCGGACCATATTCGCAGAAATCTCCATCTTGAAAGCTTCACCCTTTCACCTGAAGATATAGAGCTTATCTCCTCCCTTGATATTGGCAGAAACCTTTATCGAATGCCCAAACCGCTTCAGCAATTCGGTTATTCTTTTGCACGTTGATCCAAACCCACATCCACAGGATGTGGGTTATCTTTTTTTCGACAAATTTTATTTTTATTTAAGACATATTTTTCTAATTCTAAATGTCCATGTGATACATTTAGAATTAGAGTGATACTGCTTTTTTTTGCAGATACAGGAGGGATGCAACATGAGTGAAAAAGGCACAACAGAAGTAAAACTTCGCAAATCAGGCAAGATAAGGAACAAACTGCTTATTTTCATTGTTCCTATCGTTGTACTTACCATTATTGCTCTGGTTTTCATCGCATCATATCTCTCTGAGAAGAGAATGACTGAAATGGCCACATCAGAGCTTAATTCATCATTGTCAAATCAGGCTGACAATATCGAAGCCTGGCTTGATGACAATCTTCAGTTTTTTGCTACTGCAAAACAGACAATTGAGGGCTTAAATCCTGATGATGAAGAGCTTCAGAAGATTCTTGATTCCTACTACGGATACAATAAGAATTCACCTGAAGGTCTTAGAATCGGTACAGCCGACGGTGCTTTGTACAAAGCATCTGCATCCGAACTTGAAGAAAAAGATGTAGCTTCTTCCGAATGGTTCAGGCAGGGTCTTACAAGAGTAAACATGGCTTACGGAACAGCCTATAAAAATGCTGAAGGCAGCAACGTTATCAGTGCCTCCGGTATAGTTAACTATGGTGATGACTCGATCAAGGTTATCGCAGCAGACGTTACTCTGGACAAGATCAGCATTATCGTTAATTCAGGTGTAAAAATGACTGATGCAAGTTCATTCCTTGTAGACACCAACGATAATACTATCCTTGCACACAGAGACAAGTCACTTGTTTCAACAACACTGTCCGATACAAGCGACAACAAACTTCTTGCAGGTATAGCAACTGCTATTACAGAGAGAAACTTCACATCTCTGACAATAGGCTCATACATGGTTGCCCTTAAGCAGATACAGGGAACTGACTGGGTTCTTGTTTCTTATATTCCTACAAAAGTTATTCTCTCAAGTGTTCAGCAGCTTGCAAATTACCTTATGATCACAGGTATCATTTCAGTTGTGATCATTATCCTTCTGATACTGTTCGTAGTTCAGAAGGTTGTTGCACCTCTCTCACATATATCAGAAAACATCTCAGCAATGTCATCCGGTGACTTCACAATTGAAGTTAAATCCGAGAGCAATGATGAGATTGGCATAATGGGTGCCAGAATGAGAGATTTCGTTCAGAGCATGCGCCATATGCTGACAAGTATCAGCGAAGAATCCGACAAACTTAAACAGGAATCCGAGACCAGTGATGAGGTATCAAAGAGCATGTATGATGCATCACAGTCACAGGCTGAAGCCATGCAGCAGCTAAATGAGACTGTGGATCAGCTGGCTGTCGCGGTTAACGATATCGCACAGAACGCCACTACTCTTGCTACCGTAGTTGCTGATACCAGAGAAAACAGTGAAAAAGCCGACGCCAGCATGAAGGAAACCGTAAAGATTTCCCAGAAGGGCCGCGAAGACATGGAAAAACTCAGCCATGCCATGGACGGAATCCAGGATGCAAATACAAGACTTGTTGGCTCAATAAACAAAGTTGGAACAGCATCTGAAGAGATTACAAACATCGTCAGCATGATCGGAGAGATTGCAGAAGAAACCAATCTCCTGTCACTCAATGCTTCAATTGAAGCAGCAAGAGCAGGCGATGCAGGAAAAGGCTTTGCAGTTGTTGCTACACAGATCGGTAAGCTGGCACAGACAAGTGCTGAAAGTGCAACCAATATTTCAAACCTCATTGAGGAGGTTCACAAGCTTATTGATGAAGCTGTCGGTCAGGCCAACGCCAGCGCTGAAAGCATTGAAAAGAACAGTGATCTTATTCATATAGCCGTTGATACTTTTGATCAGATTTATAATAATATCCAGGCATCTAACGACTGCATCGAAGAAATGATCAGAGACGTAGAAAAGGTTGACGACGTTGCTACCAACGTAGCAGCTATATCTGAAGAGCAGGCAGCAAGTGCTGATGAGATTCTTGCCACATCACAGAACATGGTTGAGCAGGCTAAGAATATTTCCTCAAACAGCCAGGATGTTGCCAACAACTCACACGAGCTGGCAAATACATCTGAGACTCTTTCGTCTCATGTTCAGCAGTTCAAGATTTGATGAGGAGGCGCTATTGTGAAGAAGAATATTTTTACTAAAATCATAAGCATCGTCGCAGTATCAATCTTTACAGCAATGACTGTACTTGGATGCGGTTCGGGATCATCATCCTCATCTTCTTCCGGAGGTGGTTCAAAGGTACTGTTCATAATTCCGGACCTGAATGATACTTTCAGAAAAACTCTGGCTGATGCCATTATTGCTCAGGGATCGTCTCTGGGTGTATCTATCGATATGGTAGAAACTGCAGGCTCTCTGGACTCTGAAATTGAACTTATCAGTTCTGCAGCATCTAAAGGTTATGGCGCAGTAATCTGCAGACCTTCAGATAACTCAACTGCTCTGCAGCTCAATGTGGCATCCAACAACATACCTATCATTTATGTTAACAATCAGCCTTCTGATGATCATCTGACAGCTGATAAATACATCTATGTAGGTTCAGCCGAGGAACAGGCAGGCCAGTATCAGGCAGAATATGTAGCCAAAAAACTTGGCACGAAGTCAATGAATGTGATAATCTTTGAAGGAGAGAAAGGCCATTCAGCAACAATCGGCAGATCCTCCGCTGTAAAATACACACTTAAAAATCTCGGAGTAGATGCCAACTATGTATTCGTTGATTACGCAAACTGGTCCGATACAGAAGCTGCTGCAAAATTCGGTGTTTTCTTAAAAACAGGTCAGACCGTTGATGCAGTCTTCTGCAACAACGATACAATGGCACTTGGTGTAATACAGGCCATGAAAGATAACGGCATTGATTATTCCAAAATTCCGGTTGCAGGTGTAGATGCAACAGCCGACGGCTGTGCTTCAATTGCAGCAGGTGAAATGGCATTTACAGTTCTTCAGAATGCCGATGGTCAGGCTGCTAAGGCGGTTGAAGCCGCAAAGATTCTGGCCGGCGGCGGAAGCATTGCTAATCTCGAAGGCGCAACCAAGGACCTTAAGTACGTTTGGGTTGATTTTGAACCCGTTGATTCCTCAAATGTAAGTAAATACAGATAAGGACAAAATTATGAAGAATAAATATTCTTCCGGATTTGTCTGTTTACTAATGACTGGTATTTTGCTTTTTTCTTCATTGACCGGCTGTAATCTTCAGGATTTTGACACAACGGAAAGTGATGTCAGGGTATTGTACCTTGTCACCAGTCTTGATGATGTTTACAGAAAAAAACTATCAAATGCCATAGTCAGGGCAGCAAGTGAAAACGGCGTGGATCTCGACATGTACGAGACCCACGGAAATCCGGACACAGAAATTAAATACATAACCTCTGCCAGAGACAAAGGCTACAATGTTATTATATGCAGGCCGGGAGACAATTCCAGCGCACCGCTTATAAACAGATCCTCCAATGATCTGCCTATAATATACGTAAATAACCAGCCTGCCGAAGAGCATCTGGAGTCGGACAAATATATTTTTGTTGGTTCCAATGAACAGGATGCCGGAAAGTATCAGGCTGAATATGTTATATCAAGACTGGGCAAAGGTGCCATGAACGTGGTCATCCTTGAAGGAGAAAAGGGTCATTCCGCTACAGAAGGAAGAACCTATGCAGTAAAAGCCACACTTAAGAATAACGGTATAAACGCCAACTACATATATGTTGATTATGCCGACTGGTCTTACGATATTGCCAAGCAGAAATTTTCAAAATTTGCCAATTCAGATCAGGATGTAGACGCAGTCTTCTGCAACAATGACTCCATGGCACTTGGCGTTATCGAAGCCATGAAGGAAAAAGGATTCGATTGCAGCAAAATACCGGTAGTTGGAGTTGATGCAACCCCCGAAGCGTGTCAGTCGATCAAGGACGGGGATATGGCCTTCACAGTCTTTCAAAATGCTAATAAGCAGGGCTACAAGGCAATTGAAGCTGCAGTGGAATTTGCAAACGAAAATACTATTGCAGGAATCGAGGGCGCTACCTCGGACAGAAAGTATATATGGGTTGATTTTGAAGCTGTGACCCAGGACAATGTATATAAATATGAAAATGCTCTAAAATAAAACTTCCCACCAAGGCGTTACCTTAATGGGAAGTTTTTAATTTCAGTCAAATACATCTTCACCAAAGCGGACTTTTGCATATGCCTTAATCGCTTCAACGCATTTCTCAAACCCGAGAACACCACTGTTTAAGCACAGGTCATAGTTTCTGGCATCAGTCCATTTTTTTCCGGTGTGATACTCGTAATACTCTGCTCTTGCCTTATCAATCTGGGCAATGAATTTCTCAAGATCTTTTCCGGTAAGGCTCTGTACTTTACCGGCTTCCTGCATAAGGAAATCATGATCCGCATGAACAAAAACCCTGAGGGCATTATCATAATCCCTAAGAACAAAATCAGCGGCACGTCCAACTATAACGCAGGGCTCTCCTGCTTCTGCCAGGTGTCTGATTGCTGCTGCCTGATGACTGAAAATATTTTCATCAGAAGTAAAATCAGAATCTCCGGGTTTCCTGGTACTTCCGTCATAAATCCTGCTGCCTCTTGCAATTGAGAGCTTTGAGCCCCATTTACTTTTTACCTTTTCATCAGAATCAATAAAGAGCCCTTCATTGATTCCGCTAAGTTCTGAAGCAACTCTGGAAAGTTCCTTGTCATAATAGTGAATTCCCAGCTCATCAGCAAGCATCTTGCCGACTGTACGACCGCCACTACCATATTGTCTTGCAATTGTGATAACTATGTTTTTCATTTTATTCCCCCAAATATGCCTTCTTTATGGACTCGTCGTTAAGAAGATCAGCGGCGTTTCCCTCTTTTACTATACTTCCTGTTTCAAGAACATAGGCTCTGTCTGCTATAGTGAGAGCTTTCTTCGCATTCTGCTCAACAAGAAGTACTGTAACACCGTCCTTGTTTACATCCTCTATTATACTAAATATCTCATTTACAAAAATAGGAGAAAGTCCCATGGACGGCTCATCCATAAGGATTATATCAGGATGCGACATAAGTGCTCTTCCCATGGCAAGCATCTGCTGCTCACCACCTGAAAGAGTTCCGGCAACCTGATCTTTTCTCTCTTCAAGTCTCGGAAATCTCTTATAGACCATCTCCAGTGTGGACTGAAATTCATCCGCATCGTTTCTTGTATATGCGCCCATCTTGAGGTTCTGAAGAACGGTCATATCAGCAAAGACTCTTCTTCCCTCAGGAACCTGTGCCATACCGAGAGCAACTGTTTTATGTCCCGGAAGATGTGTGATGTTTTTATCTTTATATGTTATAGTGCCGCTCTCAGGCTTAAGAAGTCCTGAAAGTGTATGAAGTGTTGTTGTTTTTCCTGCGCCGTTTGCTCCTATCAGAGCCACGATCTCGCCCTTATCAACATGGAATGATATTCCCTTCAAGGCATTTATAACACCATAATTGACACTTAAATTTTCAACGTTTAGAAATGACATAAAATCTCAGCCTCCCAAATATGCAGCAATGACCTCCAGGTCTGACAGAACAGCCTTGGTCTCGCCCTGCTTAAGTACTCTTCCGAAATTAAGAACCGTGAGTTTCTCACAAATTCCCGATACCAGCTTCATATCATGCTCGATAAGAAGAATTGTCATATCAAATTCCTTACGAACAAGTGCAATGGTATCCATAAGCTCTGCTGTCTCATTGGGGTTCATTCCGGCTGCAGGCTCATCAAGAAGAAGGAGCTTTGGTGATGTTGCCATAGCTCTTGCGATCTCCAGTTTTCTCTGTTTTCCGTATGGAAGGTTGCTTGCAAGAGTATCCCTTTCCATATCCAGATCAAATACTTTAAGAAGCTTCATGGCTTCCTCATCCATCGCCTTCTCCATGGAGTGATATCTTCCGATATGAAGAACACCCTCAAGGCCGCTGTATTTGAATCTCTCGGTAAGTCCCACCTTGACATTATCAATTACAGACATCTGATGGAAAAGTCTTATGTTCTGGAATGTACGGGCTATTCCCGCATGGTTTATCTCAATTGTATTTTTTCTGGTAATATCCTCACCATCAAGGCGGATAATACCTTCGTTGGGCTTATAAACGCCTGTAAGCAGATTAAAAACAGTGGTTTTACCTGCACCATTGGGACCGATAAGTCCGTACAGCTCGCCCTTTTCTATTTCAAGATTAAAGTCATCAACGGCTCTTAGTCCGCCGAATGCAATACTTAAATTATTTACCTGAAGTAAGCTCATCTTACGCATTCCTCTTTACAAATCTGTTTACAACCTTCTCGCGCCACTCTATTGCTGCCGGTGCCCAGTTAAAGAGCATCATCACAATAAGAACAATAGAATAAATAAGCATACGATAGGTATTGAGTCCTCTGAGCATCTCAGGGAGCAGATACAGAATAGCCGCTGCAATAACAGAGCCTCTGATGTTACCGATACCTCCAAGAACTACATAAACCAGTATCATGATTGACGCATTATAACCAAAGTACTGTGAAGTGGCAGTAAGTGAAGTGATGTTATGTGAAAACAGAACACCTGCCGCACCTGCGATGGCTGCTGAAATAGTAAATGCCATCATCTTATATCCTGTCACATTTATTCCGGAAGCCTCAGCTGCAATACTGTTATCTCTTACAGCCATTATTGCTCTTCCGTCTCTTGAATTCATAAGATTAAGTACAACAAAAAGTGAAAGCAAAAGAACTACTATCGCGATTGTGAAATTGGCAGTTCTGGGTGTACCTGTAATACCCATGGCACCGTTTATGATAACCTGGCCGTCAGGCTCCATACCCAGATCCATTACATTATTAAGTGAAAAATGTACGCCCTTACTGTCAACGCCCATATATACGGCATTGATTACATTTTTGATGATCTCACCGAAAGCAAGGGTTACGATTGCAAGATAGTCTCCCTTAAGTCTCAGAACCGGTATACCGATCAGGAATCCAAACAGTGCAGCTACTGCAATACCGATGATAAAAGCAATAAATAATCTTATGCCATCCGGTAATGTATCAGCTGTCAGCTTGGAAAAAATCGCACTTGCGAATGCACCTATACACATAAATCCGCAGTGACCTATACTAAGCTCACCCAGAATACCTACACAGAGATTCAGGGCTACCGCTATGATTGCATAATATGTCATGGGAACCAGAAGTCCCTTTAAATGACTTGAAAGGTTACCTGTCTTAAGCAGGATTTCCATAACAATATAAAGTGCAATAACTATTCCGTAAGTTATTAAATTATCTTTGATTCTCTTTTTCTTCGATGTCATTCTATCCTCCAATAGGAAGTTAAACCTTCTCTTGTATTACTTTTCCCAATAATCCTGTGGGCTTAACCAAAAGTACCACGATCAGGATACCGAACACTATGGCGTCGGCCAGCTGAGAAGATATGTAAGTTCTGCTTAAAATCTCAACAATACCAAGAACAAGTCCGCCTATCATTGCACCGGGAATAGATCCGATTCCGCCGAAAACCGCTGCTACGAAAGCTTTGATACCGGGCATTGCTCCAAGATAAGGAGAAAGTGACGGATAAGCTGAACACAGAAGTGCTCCGGCTACAGCAGCAAGGGCAGATCCAATGGCAAATGTAAGTGTAATGGTTTTATTTACATTGATACCCATGAGCATCGCTGCTCCTTTGTCCTCAGCCACAGCAAGCATAGCCTGACCTTCTTTTGTCTTATGAATGAAAAGCTGAAGGACTATAAGAATGACAATACTAGAAAGTATTGTAACAATGGTTACACCCTGAATCTTAAGTTCGCCGCCTGCAAATGAAAGACCTGACCATGACACCACAGATGAGAATGACTTGATGTCTGCTCCGAAAATAAGGAGCGCAAGGTTTTCCAGGAAATAACTTACTCCAATTGCAGTTATAAGAACAGCCAGAGGAGATGCAGCACCACGCAAAGGCTTGTATGCCACCTTCTCGGTTGTAATTCCAAGAAGAGTACAAAGCACTATCGCCGCAAGTATTCCAACCAGCGTATTGCCGCTAAGAGTTGAACAGATAGTGAAGATTACATAACATCCCACCATGATAAAATCACCGTGGGCAAAGTTAAGCATCTTGGCTATACCGTAAACCATAGTGTAACCAAGCGCGATTATGGCATAAATACTGCCAAGGCTAAGCCCATTAATTAGGTAAATTAAAAAACTCATCTCATCCTCCGAACTATAGATTTCACGATGAAGAAAATCAAAAAATTTATATTAAGTAAGCAAAAGGGATGCCGCATGCAGCACCCCTCGCCAGCTCTTAAAATTATATCATTACTATAGTATTTCACTCAACTGAAACGTATGCACCGTTCTGAATTACTACAGCCTTAGGCTCCTTGTTAGGCTCTCCGCTTGCATCCCATGTCATAACATCTGATGTAAGACCCTTAGCTGTTATCTTAACGATTGTGCTCTTCATAACATCGCAAAGATCACTTACGCTCATATCAGGAGTAGCACCTGCCTCTTCAAGGCACTGCTTGATAACATATACAGCATCATATGCGTCTGCACCGAACTGGTTAGGTGTTTCACCATATTTATCGCTGTAGTTCTTTACATAATTAACTGTAAGATCATCTGTTGCATCAGCTGCGAAAGGTGTAAGAAGCATAAGACCTTCAGCAAGTGATGTATCAAAGTTCTCAACTGTAAGGATACCATCCATACCGTCTACACCGAAGAATGTAGGAGCATAACCCATTGTGTTAGCCTGTGTAAGGATAAGTGATGCCTCTGTGTAGTAGATAGGAAGGAAGAGAAGGTCTGCCTCTGCATCCTTAGCCTTCTGAAGCTGTACAGAGAAATCTGTCTTTGAATCTGCTGTGAATGCCTCAGCTGATACGATCTCAAGACCCTGATTAGCTGCTTCCTGTGCAAATGTCTGGTAAACACCTGATGAATAAGGATCTGAACTATCATATATTACAGCAATCTTGGTTCCCAGGCTGTGACCAGCAATATACTGAGCAGATGCAAGACCCTGGTTAGGATCTGAGAAGCATACACGGAATACGTTATCATAAGATACACAATCAGCAGCTGAAGCTGAAGGTGTAAGCTGGAACATATTATCCTCGTGTGTGTAATCACTTACTGCAAGTGAACATGCACTTGTTGTTGCGCCTACAAGGAACTGCATACCCCAGTCCTTAAGTGAGTTGTAAGCGTTAACTGACTTCTCAGCGTTAAGCTCATCATCCTCACCCTTCATCTCAACCTGATATCCGTTGATACCACCTGCTGCGTTGATCTCAGCAACTGCAAGCTCTACTGAATTAACTACTGCATTACCATATGCTGCTGCACCACCTGTAAGAGGTCCGATAGAACCAATCTTGAAAGTAGCACCGCTGTTAGCTGCAGGTGCCTCACCCTCAGCCGCCTCGGTTGTCTCCTCTGCCTTGGACTCCTCAGTAGCAGGTGCATCTGATGTATTGGATGATCCGCCACATCCTGCAAGAGTTCCGGCAAACAGTGCTGTTGCTGCAACTACACTCATTACGCTTTTAAACTTTCTCATAATATAGCCTCCTTTGCGTAAAATACACATGTCGCAATACCAATATACATGTATACAATAATAATTAAACATTACTTTAAAGCACTAAAGTGAATATGTCAACTAAAAAATTGATTAAATATATTCATTATCAGATTATCCGATCAGGCTTACTGCTTCCTGAACGGAAGATACACCAATAAGCTTTATCCCGGAAAATGTTTTTTTATATTTATCCGCTACGGATTTTGGAACTATACAGGTTGTAAAACCAAGTCTTTGTGCCTCTGAAATACGTATATCCGGCATATTTACCGAACGTACCTCCCCTGAAAGGCCAACTTCTCCAAAAGCAATTAGCTCATGACTTTTGGGCTTGTTTCTGAAGCTCGAAACTATTGCCATACACATTGAAAGATCAAGTGCAGGTTCAATGAGCTTCATTCCTCCGGCAAGATTTATATATGCATCATAGGATGACAATTCAAGTCCTACCCTCTTCTCAAGAACTGCCATTAGAAGATTTACCTTGTTGTAGTCAGTTCCGTTTGCCTGTCTTCTGGGAAAATTGAAATTGGTATGACTTACAAGCGCCTGGATTTCAATAAGTATAGGTCTTGTACCCTCCACTGAACAGGTTACGATTGAGCCGCTGGCATTTTCAGGTTTACCCTCAAGCATATATTCCGAAGGATTTTCCACCTCGCACAGGCCTTCGTTTCTCATCTCAAAAACCCCGATCTCGTTGGTGGATCCAAACCTGTTTTTCACAGCCCTTAAAATTCTGTAGGAGGCATGGCGGTCACCCTCAAAATAAAGCACGGTATCCACCATATGCTCAAGAACTCTGGGGCCGGCAACAGTGCCCTCTTTTGTTACATGTCCAACTATAAATATGGATATTCCCAGCTGCTTTCCGATTCTCATAAGTACACCGGTGGACTCTCTGACCTGCGAAACGCTTCCGGGAGCAGATGAGACATTTTCATTGAACATTGTCTGAATTGAATCAATGATGACCACATCGGGAGACTGGCGTCTTATGACCTCTTCTATAGTTCCCAGATCCGTCTCGCAGAAAAGCGAAAGATCATCTGTAAAATCTCCTATCCTGTTTGCCCTGATCTTAATCTGCTGAAGGGATTCCTCTCCTGAAATATAGAGTACTTTCCTGTGATCCGCAGCAAGAAGTCTTGCAGTCTGTAAAAGGAGTGTGGATTTTCCTATTCCCGGATCACCGCCTACCAGTGTCAGGGAGCCTTTTACAAGACCACCTCCCAGTACTCTGTTCAGTTCTCCTATATGTGTATCAAATCTATCCTCTTCACCCAGAGTTATTTCTGACAGCTTCATGGGCTTTGCCGTTTCAGAAGATGACAGTCCCGTACTCTTAGATGCCTTTTTACCGGTGACAGAAGGCTTAACTGTCTCCTCAACAAAGGTATTCCATTCTCTGCATCCCGGACACTGTCCCATCCATTTTGAGGACTCATATCCGCAGCTCTGACAATAAAAAACCGACTTTATCTTACCTGCCATTTATGCACTAATCTCCGCTCATTTTATTTTTAGGGAAACACTGATTTAAACCGTGTTTCCCCGGATAATTAATAAGGGCTGTGATAAAACAGCCCTTTTAATAGTTCAATATTTATTTGTGAATATCAACCTTTACCGGTGATCCGGCAAATGAAACACTGAAATTGAGCTTGCCTCCTACTCCTGTCTTCATGACACCAATGCTTTTACCATCAAGACTTACATGATACTCTGCATTGTCCTCAAGTCCGACTGTAATCTGTGCGTCCCCGGGGCCTTCTACCTCAAAGGAAACGCCGTTTTCGTTTTCCTTAAAATGTGTAACTGCTGTTCCCGGAACAGATTCATAAAGAAACATCTCATTCTGCTCGAGCTTGGTAATATCCTTGAAAGTCTTAACCTTTAATATGTTACCTTCGTGTTTGAAGTTATCAAGCTTGCTTTTCTCTGAAAGTTCGTAATTACCAAAGCTAATCGTTCCGTCGGCATCTGCCTTCAGTAACTGTTCTACAACAGCCATTTCATACCTCCTGCTTAAAAAGTCGTTAAGATATTTACCTACAAATATTATAAATCATTATAAGCCAAAGTATTATAAAAAATATATTACTTTTTTGCTTTTCTTACTGTCTTTTTCACGGTTTTTCCTGCTGTCTTACCTGTTGTTTTCTTCACCGTTCTTTTGGCTGTTTTTTTGGCTGCTGCAGGCGCATCTGTCTGGGTGAAAGTTATCTTATCATCCTTAAGACCTATTGTAACCTTACTGTCTCTCTTAATATTTCCTTTGAGAAGTTCTTCTGCCATGGCATCTTCGATAACCGACTGGATAGCTCTCTTTAAGGGTCTTGCACCCATCTTGGCATCAGAATGCTTCCTTACAAGGAACTGCTTGACTGCTGTACTCATTGTAAGATCTATTCCAAGCTGCTCCTTACATCTCTTACTGAGATTCTTGCTAAGAAGAGTTACAATCTCCATCATTTCCTTCTCATTCAGAGGATGGAATACCATTATCTCATCGATTCGGTTGATAAACTCAGGCTTAAAGAGTCTCTTAACCTCCTCCATAACTCCGCTCTTCATGGTCTCATAATCCTTATTGGCGTCAGAAGCAGTGTCAAATCCAAGTTTCTTGGGCTCAACAATTCTCTGTGCTCCAACATTTGATGTCATAATAAGAATTGTATTTTTAAAGCTTACCTTGCGGCCCTTGGCATCGGTAATATGGCCATCATCAAGAACCTGCAAAAGCACGTTGAAGATGTCCGGATGTGCCTTCTCTATCTCATCGAAAAGTACAACCGAATAAGGATGACGGCGTACCTTCTCACTGAGCTGTCCGCCCTCGTCATAGCCTACGTATCCCGGAGGTGAACCAATCATCTTTGATACAGAATGACCTTCCATGTACTCTGACATATCAACTCTGATAAGCGCATTCTCATCTCCAAACATGGCCTCTGCAAGAGCCTTGGAAAGCTCTGTCTTACCAACACCGGTAGGTCCGAGGAAAAGGAATGAACCAATAGGTCTGTTGGGATCCTGAAGTCCAACCCTTCCGCGTCTGATTGCTTTGGATACAGCTACAACTGCGTCCTCCTGTCCGATAACGCGCTGATGAAGAATCTTCTCAAGCTTGAGAAGTCTCTCAGACTCCTTCTCAGCAATCTTCTTAACAGGAATCTTGGTCCACATGGCAACAACTTCAGCTATGTCATTCTCAGAAACTATATAATCCGCATTCTTTTCCTTTTTGGCTTCCTGAGCCTTCTTGCGGTTATACTTCTTTATAAGTGCTTCCTGCTCCTTGTGAATCTTACCTGCTCCGGCAAAATCCTCCCTGGCAAGCAAATCCTCAACCTGAGCATCCATCTGTCTGATTTCCTGCTCCATCTCATGAAGACCTGCAGGGCCTCCTGCAAGTTTAAGTCTGACTGCTGATGATGCCTCATCAATAAGGTCGATGGCCTTATCCGGAAGATTTCGGTCATTTATATATCTGCTGCTGAGATCCACAGCTGCCTGTATTGCTTCAGGTGTTACTCTTACGTGATGATGCTCCTCATACTTGTGAACTATACCGTTAAGGATAGCAAGAGTCTCATCTCTGTCAGGTTCCTCGACATTTACCGGCTGGAAACGTCTTTCAAGCGCTGCGTCCTTCTCAACATACTTGCGATACTCAGTAACTGTTGTGGCACCGATCATCTGAATCTCGCCTCTTGCAAGTGAAGGCTTCAGAATATTGGAAGCATCAATAGCTCCCTCTGCTCCGCCGGCACCTATAAGTGTATGCATCTCATCTACAAAAAGAATTATGTTGCCATCCTCAATTACCTCACGGATGACTCTCTTTATTCTCTCTTCGAATTCACCTCTGTACTTTGATCCTGCGATCATTCCTGAAAGATCAAGTGTAAGAAGTCTCTTATTCTGAACCGTAAAAGGAACATCTCCTGAAACGATTCTCTGCGCAAGTCCCTCAACTACGGCTGTCTTACCAACACCGGGCTCACCTATGAGGCAAGGATTATTCTTTGTACGGCGGCTGAGTATCTGAATAACTCTCTGAATCTCATTACCTCTTCCGATGATGGGATCAAGCTTGTTCTCAGCTGCAAGAGCAGTGAGGTCACGGCTGTACTGTTCAAGGGTTGATGCCTTCTTCTGTTTGCTGTTCTTTCTGCCAAGATCCTCTTTTACCAGAGACGCATCCTCACCCATGGCTGTCAGAGTTTCTGCATAAATCTTCTGAATTGAAACATTCAGTGTACCGATAAGCCTGACAGCTACATTCTCTCCCTCTTTGATAAGAGCAAGAAGAATATGCTCCGTTCCTATCTTCTCAGCATGGAACCTCTCTGCCTGTCTCTCAGCTTCCTCAAGGACATTCTCCGCACGGGGAGAAAAGCCCTCCTTATCAAGAACAGTCAGATTACCGCCCTCAACAATAAGGTCTCTTATAATGTCCATCATCTTATCCTCATTAACTCCATTATCAATGAGGATTCGTGAAGCCACACAACCTTCTGTACGAATAAGGCCCATAAGAAGATGCTCTGTTCCTATGTAGTTAAGTTTCAGACTTCTGGCTATTTTTCTTGCCTGTTTAAGGGCATATTCAGCCTTGGCTGTATATTCTTTATTCAAAGTGGATTACCTCCTGTCAAGAAATATAATCGTCGTAAATTTCGTCCACAAGTTGATGAATTTCCTGCTTGGAAACACCACGGCACATTGCCCTCGCCATGACCACCTTAAGCATTTCGTGAGCTTCCCTGATAGCTTCAAGTTTGTCGATGTCTATAGCAATAATG
Organism: uncultured Butyrivibrio sp.; assembly: GCA_947168335.1. Taxonomy (GTDB): domain Bacteria; phylum Bacillota; class Clostridia; order Lachnospirales; family Lachnospiraceae; genus Butyrivibrio. The sequence goes on from CAMVLM010000002.1 coordinate 47,809, forward strand.
GCTCCCCGTCTTCTGTCAATCTTTACAAATCCCTCCTGCTGGAGAATTGAATAGGCCTTATTAACCGTATGCATATTGATGCCTATGGTTTCAGCCAACTGACGAACACTGGGAAGCTGTTCACCCTCCTGAAACTGAGACGTGGCTATACCCAGTATGATCTGATTACACAGCTGAACATATATAGCTTCATCGCTGTTAAAATCGATCTGAATTATCATATAGACGCCCCTTTCGTTTCTTGTGATACGACAAGTATAACAAACCTTTCCATTGTTTACAATAAGAAAGAAAAACCGGTACATATCATCCATTGTACCGGTTTTTGCACTAATTACTTTTCATCATCATCAAGATCAAGGAACTCGAACTCAAAATCATCATCCTCTAAAAGGAAGTTACGGCTCTTGCGCCCACCCTGAGGCTTTCTGGGAGCCTGCTCAGGCTCTGCTACTGTTCTTGCTTCAGGCGCTTTTGCAGCAGGTCTTCTTTCTGACTTTTCTGCACTGCCGAGAAGTGATTCAGCGGAACCCATGGGTGCCTTTCTCTCTCTTGTAGGTGTTATTGTATGCTCTGAACGATCTGTTCTTTTGCTATCTGCAACAGTTCTTCCATTGCTTCTCTGCTGAGGCTCTCTGTCAAGGCTCTTAGCTGTTTTTCTGGGAGCAGGAATTTCATCATAGTTGTCATATTTTCTACCTGCGCGTTTATCCTGCGGCTTATCCTGAGGTTCTTCCTCATCCTCGTAATATGAGTAATCACGAAGTCTGTAGATAAGCAAAAGCACTGCAAGTACCAGAAGCGCAATTATAACTGCCATAATGATCATGACAACTTTAAGCTTACTAATCTGATCCTTAAGCTTGCCTGACTGCTGTCCGGCTGCGGCATATGAAAGGAGGTCGTTAAGCTTAACCTGTGTGCTCTGTACATTATCATACAGGTACCAGGTATCTGTGCCTGATCCGTCATCCTTATAGGCAAGAGAAAACTCACCGTTTCCAATAGTTGTTGTATCAGCTGCAGGAGTCTGCTGAGTCTCTTCTGTTCCGGCGTTCTCGGTATTTTCTCCATCGCCTGCGTTCTCAGTACCCTCTGCATTCTCTGCGGTCTGACCATCAGCATTCTCTGTATTCTCTGTAGTCTCTGTACTATCTGTTGTATTCTCTGCAGGAGCAGCTGCGCCGATCTGAAGAAGATCAGAACGGACAAAACCTGTTCTTCCGCTTGAACCGAAGCTTATCTGATACCACTTCTTGTTATCTGTTCCTGTAGCCTCACCTGTTACCGTAACTGTATCTCCGTTAGCAACAGTTCCTACTGTATCATAACCTGTGCCTGCACCGGATCTTACATTAGCGCTTGCCACAGTTACTGTAGCTGACTGAGACTCAACTGCAGTCACTTCAGTCTTCGGAAGTGAAGTGGTCTCCTTCTTGGAGCTGTCAGAGCTGCTTGTTGAACCTGACTTTGATACAAGATCACTTCTTACATATCCGTATTCGCTGCCGTTTACGTTTATTTTATACCAGACATATCCCTGTGAATCAGTTGCCTCGTCGATAATATCAACCTTATCCCCGGAATCAAGACTTGAAACCTGCTGAGAAGAAGTGCTTGCTTCTGATCTCACCTTAACATTGGAACTTGTAACCGTTCCTGTTGCTGCCAATACATCAATGGGATTTGTCCAGGCAAGAATACCTGCTGTAAGTGCAAAAGCACCTGCAAGTACCAGTCTTTCTTTTTTAATTCTAATCATACCTTCCTCCTACTGCCATCTACGAAAGTCAGGCCTCGTCTATAGCCTTGCCTATATCGTGACGCATGTATTTATTATCAAATGTAACCCACTCGGTGGCCTCATAAGCCTTGGCTCTGGCCTCAGAAAGAGTATCCCCCTTGGCGGTAATTCCAAGTACTCTTCCTCCGTTAGTTACTATTTTACCATTTTCATCAAATTTGGAACCGGCATGGAAGCAATAGTAACCATCCTTGCCCTTGAAGTTCTCAAGGCCTTTGATCTCTTTGCCCTTCTCATAGCTTACGGGATATCCCTCTGATGCGAGTACCACGCAAACCGCTGCCTTATCCTCAAACTTAAGATCAACCTTGTCGAGAGTTCCATCGATTACTGCTTCACAAACTTCAATCATGTCTGTTTCAAGTCTGGGAAGAACAACCTGAGCCTCGGGATCGCCGAATCTTGCATTATATTCGAGAACCTTGGGACCATCCTCTGTGAGCATAAGTCCGAAGAAAATTACTCCCTTGAACTCTCTGCCCTCTGCCCTCATGGCATCAACTGTCTTCTGATAAATATGTTCCTTACAGAACTCATCAACCTCTTTTGTATAGAAGGGGCTGGGTGAGAAATTACCCATACCTCCTGTATTAAGGCCTGTATCACCGTCTCCGGCACGCTTATGATCCTGCGCTGAACTCATAAGCTTAATTGTCTTACCATCAACAAAAGATAAAACAGAAACCTCACGGCCTGTCATAAATTCCTCAATGACAAGTTTCTTACCTGCATCACCGAATTTACGATCCTCCATGATCTCACGGACGCCGTCCTCTGCCTGCTCCTTTGTCTCGCAGATAAGAACACCTTTACCAAGTGCAAGTCCGTCAGCCTTAAGTACGATAGGGAATTTTGCTGTCTCAAGATACTTAAGTGCATCCTCAGGATTGTCAAAAGTCTCATAGGCTGCTGTAGGAATTCCGTACTTCTTCATCAGATCCTTGGAGAAAGCCTTACTTCCTTCAAGTATAGCTGCATTCTTCCTGGGTCCGAATACTCTGAGGCCCTCTGCCTCAAAAGCATCTACAATACCGCCCACAAGAGGATCATCCATTCCTACAATTGTCAGGTCGATTTTCATATTCTTTGCAAATCTGACCAGTTTATCAAACTCCATGGGTGTGATGGAAACACACTCACAAAGCTCTGCAATACCCGCATTACCCGGTGCGCAGTAAAGCTTATCAACATGCTTACTTCTGGAGACAGCCTCTGCGATTGCGTGCTCTCTGCCACCTCCACCGACGATCAAAACATTCATACCTTACTCCTAATACTTATAAAAACTCCGGATCATAGTCCTCTATAAGAACCTTGCCATCCTCAATTTTCACTTTACCATTGGCAATAAGATCAATTGCCTTCGGAAGAATCTTCCATTCTGCCTGCTCCATAATACGCTGCTGGAGTACCTTGGCTGTATCATCCGGCAATATGTAAACTGCCTTCTGTAAAATAATCGGTCCTGTATCCGTGCCCTCATCAACGAAATGAACTGTGGCACCTGACACTCTGACGCCTCTCTTAAGGGCCTCTTCATGAACCTTGAGCCCGTAAAAACCCGTACCGCAAAATGACGGTATAAGTGAAGGATGAATGTTGATAATCCTTCCTGCAAAAGCCTTTACGATCTTCTCCGGAATAACCACAAGGCATCCGGCAAGTACGATAAGATCAGGGTTTTCTTTTATCAAAAGATCATAAAAAGCCTCATTAAAGGCTGCTCTGTTTTCAAATTCAGCAGGAACCAGAACTTTTGTATCAATGCCATGCTTTTTAGCTCTCTCCAATGCATAAGCATTCCTGTTGTTGCTAAAAACCATGCCGATCTTTGTATTGGTAATGGTTCCGTTATCTATGGCATCAATTATCGCCTGCAGATTAGTTCCTCCACCGGAAACCAGAACTGCTATATTCAGCATAATGTAACTCCCTTTTCTCCGGCTTCTACGCTGCCGACAATGTAGCATTCCTCACCTGAAGCCTTGATGGCATTCATGGTCTTTTCTGCATCTTCAGGAGCTACTGCGATAACCATACCAAGACCCATGTTATATGTATTATACATCATATCTTCGTCAAGGTTACCTTTTTTCTGCATAAGCTTGAAAAGTGCAGGAAGCTCATAGCTGTCCTTTTTGATGACTGCTCTGGTACCATCGGGAAGCATTCTCGGAATATTCTCATAAAAACCACCGCCTGTGATGTGGCTGCAGCCCTTAAGAGTAACGCCTGCCTTTTTGATTTCCTTGAGCATCTTAACGTAAATTCTTGTAGGAGCAAGAAGCGCCTCGCCAAGAGTGCATCCAAGTTCATCATAATATGTCTCAAGGCTTTCTTTGGTCATCTCGAAAACCTTACGTACAAGTGAAAATCCATTGCTGTGAACTCCGCTTGAAGCTACACCGATAAGAGTATCTCCGGGCTTTATTGTGCTGCCGTCGATCATATCCTCTTTGTCAACAACACCAACCGCAAAACCTGCAAGATCATACTCATCCTCAGGCATAAGTCCGGGATGCTCTGCAGTCTCACCACCGATAAGCGCACATTCTGACTGCTTGCAGCCTTCTGCAACACCCTTAACGATCTGAGCGATCTTCTCGGGATAATTCTTTCCACACGCAATATAATCCAGGAAGAACAAAGGCTCACCACCGGCGCATATTACATCATTTACACACATAGCTACACAATCAATACCGATGGTATCGTGCTTATCCAGCAAAAATGCCAGCTTGATCTTGGTTCCTACACCATCTGTACCTGACAGAAGCACAGGGTCCTTCATATTTTTAATGTTCGCAAGGGAAAATGCTCCGGAAAATCCTCCAAGACCACCGAGTACCTCCGGTCTCATTGTTTCCTTTACAAATCCTTTGATCATATCCACTGACTTGTAACCAGCTTCAATATCAACACCTGCATTTTTGTAGTTAAGTTCTGACATGTTCTCCTCCAAAAATAATATAAAGCTTAATAGTTCTTGTATCCAACTTCCTGAAGATGGGCATCTTTTTTAATAACGGCTTCCTTCAGTCCGTTTGAATAATCCTTGAGTTTTTTAAGGAGCTCGCTATCAGATGTAGCAAGAATCTTTGCAGCAAGAAGTCCTGCATTCGCTCCTCCGCCGATGGCAACTGTTGCTACCGGTATTCCGGTAGGCATCTGTACTATACTATATAATGAATCCCTGCCTCCAAGTGATGTGGTATGCATAGGGATTCCAATGACAGGCATAGGGAAGATAGCCGCACACATTCCCGGAAGATGAGCAGCCATGCCCGCTCCGGCAATAATTACCTTAAAGCCCTTCTCCTCTGCACTCTTTGCATAATTAAAAAATTCATCCGGCTCACGATGTGCCGAAATGATGTTCATTTCATAGGAAATACCGAGCTCATCCAGAATCTCAGCTGCCTTTGACATAACAGACATATCTGAATCAGATCCCATTACTATCCCAACCTGTGCCATTTTCTCCTCCGATCACGCAATGAAAAATCACTGCAAATTCAATTTCACGTCTTTACGTTACCCTTTATACCACAATATTTGGTAGTATTTCAACCTCTATAACAACACCTTTGACAGCTTTGTGAATATTTTTTTCTGAGTCTTCAAAACTGCCTGCAGTTCTCTGTCAAAATCATCATCAGAATAGTTTTCGGAATTTTTTTCAACGTCCAGAGCCATAATTGCAAGATCCGTTGCCCCCACCAGTCTCGCATTGTTTTTAAGGTCCCGTAAAACATTGATCTTTTCACCGATATTCTCATTTTTAATCGCTTTTTCCAACCTCAAAAGAATATCGCTTTTTACATACTCACGCAATAGCTGAATATAAAGGGAAGAATCTGACAGACAGTAATACTTTGACTTTTCAGGTTTAAGAAATGAAAACCGGGAGTATAGCTCTTCCCATTCATCCTCCGGTCTGCAGCAGACAGAAAACCGCTTCAGGATCCCACATATTTTTTCTGCCGAAAAAGGCTTGCTCATATATCCCGAAAAACCCACGTCAAGATAGAAATCCCTGTCTCCGTTTTCATCATCGGCAGTGATCATGATGACCGGTGTATTCTCATTGATTCTTTCTTTTTTTATTATCTTCATAGTCTCAACGCCGTCCATTACCGGCATAAGATGGTCCATGAAAACTATGCTGTAGGTATTTTGGCGCATAAGTTCCAGAGCTTCCTCACCGTTTGAAGCAATATCGCTGGGTAAACCAAAATCCGATACCATTTCAGAAAGAAGCTCCGCGTTCATTTCCGCATCATCTACAATTAGTGCTTTACCTACACCCATGCGTCATTCCTCATGATACATAAATGCCATTCCGAAAGCTCCGGGCCCATGGATTGCTGCCATGGCAGCCGACTCCTTGTTCACAGTCACTTCCTTAAACATAACCTCATTCTCGATCCATCTGAGTATATCGTCAATATCATCAGAAGGGAAACCTGTATGTACCATCATAACCTTCCGCTGATCAATGCTCTTTACATTGGCCAGGGCCGTCTTGATATAATTTCGTTTCGCACGTTCGTTATAACCGATCAGAATCTTAAAGAGCATTCCCCTTCCTTCTCTGAAAATAATCGCAGGTCGCATCATGAATATCCTGTTCATGCTCTGAAGACGTCTGCTTGCTCTTCCCTTCCTTATCAGATACTCAATGTCATTAACAAAGAAACTGGTATGAATATTCTTCTTTATTCTATTTAAGCTGTCTATGCACTCGTTTACATCTGCTCCTGATTCAAGCAGACTGTACGCCTCCATAACAAGCAGTCCCATTCCGCAGGACAGACTCTCGGAATCAACAATGCGTACATTATCAAATGCCTTGGCTGCCTCCATGGCCGCTTCATAACTTCCCGACGCTTTTGATGACATGGTAATGTGGATAATATTGTCGGCCTCTTCAAGGTGATCAGCGAAAAATGCCTCATAATCATCAATCGTGGGAATTACAGGCTCTAAATCATATCCTCCGTCAACAGCCATATATTTAAGCACTCCTTCAGTATCTACTTCTACATCATCCACAAAAGATCCATTCCTGTTTTTAATATAGAAGTGAATGATCGGAATTCTCATTTTTTCAAGCACTTCTTTGGGAAGGTCACAGGCACTTTCAGAAGTGATAAGTATAGGAAGCTTATCTCTTTTTCTGAAGCTCTCCTGTGCAAACTTATTATTTGCACCAATAGTCTTATAGATAAGTTCAGATGGCAGAAGTCTTAAAAGTGTGTTCTCAAGAACTTCTCCGCTCACAGGTTTCTGGATATATCCGTCAAAACCTGCCATACGATATCTGGTTCTTTCATCTGCAGAGGAATTGGCGGTTACTATAACAATTGGAGTTTCTCTGCAAAGTCCGCCGATCTGGCTTCTTATCTGTCTTATGCACTCAATACCATCCATATCTTCCATTTCCTGATCCAGGAAAATACAGTCATAGTGAGTATTTGCACATCTCTCCAGGCACTGCCTCGGTCCGGATTCCTCATCAATTATCATCTTGGTCTGACGCAACAGTCTGGCGGTTGCTTTTCTGTTCATGGGATTATCGTCAACAATAAGCACACGCGCTCCCGGCGCTTCAAAACTCTGCTGATAAACATCACCCGCACCGGCGCTTCTCAGTTTATTTACATCAACTATACCGATGGAATCTTCTTTTCTTATTCCCTGAGGAATGGTAACGCTGAAGGTTGAGCCCTTGGTATAAATACTGTTGACTCTTATCTCTCCATTCATCTGCTCAGTCAGCTGTTTTGCGATGGGAAGTCCAAGACCTGTTCCGATCTCATTCTTAACTTCCGCGCCACTGACTCTTGCGAATTCATCAAAAATATGCGGAAGCATCTCTCTCTTGATACCGATACCCGTGTCTTTTACTGAGAAGATAAGATCAACGTTCTTCTCATCATGTCTCTTGCACTGGGCGGTAAAAGTAATACTACCCTCTTCCGTATATTTGACCGCATTACCCAGAATATTTATAAGGATCTGTTCTATTCTTATATCATCGCCCCAAAGCTTTGAAGGAATATCAGGAGCAATGTTTACCACCAGCTTAAGTCCCTTTTCATAGGCAAGCTCCCAGATAAGATTGAGAGTATCCGCCATAAGTGTCACTGTACTGTATTCAACAGGCTGAATTTCCATTCTGCCTGACTCAATTTTTGACAGATCCAGAAGGTCATTGATAAGAGTGAGCAGAATTCTGCTTGCACCTCTTATATTTCTGGAACATTCAAGAGTTTCCTCCTCTTTGGAAGCTCTTAATATAAGTTCATTAAAGCCTACGATTGAATCAAGCGGAGTTCTTATCTCGTGACTGACATTGGAAAAGAAATCGTTCTTCGTATTACTGAGTTCCTCGATTTCCATCTTCTGCTTTTCAATAAGTCTGTTCTCCGAGGAATAGATTCTGTTCTCCAAAAGTATCATTGCGGTTATAAGAAGGCTCACAAGAATCACGCTGGTATAAGAATCGAAATAAGCAGCTGCGTTGGTATGAACAGCGACAAGTTCAGGCCGCTGGTACGCAATGTAATATGCTATTGCAGAAGTAATGGTACCCATGACAAGAAGTACATATTTTCTTCTTCCTTCCACAGTAAGACCAATATAAGCAAAACCAAAAACAAACCATACAGGCGATCCGCCAAATATACTGCCTCCGAATATGAACGTAAAGGGAAGAAGAATTATTACCATAACTGCAGCAATAAGCGTAGCACCCATCTGCACCTTACGGTTCTTTTTGGTCATCATTACAATGATAAGAAAGATGATAAAACAGGCTGCTATTATAATGGTATTTCTTATGTCATCCTGAACGACTATACCGATAAAAATAAGCAGGAACAGTGCCGTAAGACCAACTATGGGAATTACTGTGAAAGCTCTCTCCTGAAGTGTTTTATTGTGGTCATCCGCTCCTTTGAAAAATTTTTCAAGATTCATGAAACATTCCCTCCATAAGCCCTTGTTATATCAGTAGCAAGGGTTTCAAGTTCGTTTTTGAGAGAATCGTGATTTGCGACTATGTAAGCCTCCCAGTTTTCGCGGGCTGCTTTCTCTATTTCTTTTGCATCATTTGAAAGCCCCTCCGCACCGATAAGTCTTGCGGCGAGCTTTAATCCATTGATCTTTACGCTGTAATTCTTCCAGTCCTTGTTATCGTAGTATTCCTGAAGCTCATCGAATATTTCATCCGTTTCAGTTGCAAACTCAAGAAGTACTTCTCTGTAAAATGCCTCATTATTTCTGCAGACCTTCATGCCCTTTTCAACATTGATAGAGGAAATAGAAGGCACGCTTCCGTTAAATTCAGTCTCCTCAACTTCTTCTTCATCTTCAATTTCCACATACTGCCACATGGTAGACGGCAGAAGTTTTTTAAGAACCCTCTCAAGTTCAGAAGTCTCAATGGGCTTGGGAATAAACTCATCAAATCCTTCTTCCATAAACATCTCTCTCACACCACTGACCGCATTGGCTGAGAAGGCGATAATACTGCTGTTGTCATTTGCTCCCTGATTTTTCCTGATAAGTTTCATGGCCTCAACGCCATCCATTCCGGGCATCATATGGTCCATAAATACAACGTCATATTTCTTGGATTCACACTCATGAACGGCTTCCATACCGCTTCTTACAAGAGTAACCTCTATGTCATAGCCTGACAGTATGCCCTTGGCCACCATCAGATTCATATCTTCATCATCTACAACAAGAGCCTTGACTCCGCTAAATGACAGTTTTTTGCTGCTGCCTGAAGGATCAAACTCCCAGAGAGTCATCTTTCTGCTGATTGCGCTTGCCATTGAATGACTGTAGACAGGTTTTCTGACGAACAGAAGATTACTGTTCCTCGGAGCTTTGAATTCCGGTGACACAGCAACTACTATATACATATCCTGCTTCAGACTTTCAAAATACTGCCTGTCCTCGTTATATTCCTCTTCTGCTATGAACAGATGAGTGACATTCACCTGCGCGAGCAGTTTTTTCAGTCCTTCAATGTCAGAAACCCTCTGCATGGTCATTCCAAGCCCCTTAAGCAGATTGGCAAACATTGTATTGTAATATTCTCTGACAGCAAGGGAAGCGAACTTATTATTCTTGATGTATATAACACCGGTGATAGCCTCTTTATTCGGAACATCCACGCTGGGCTTGGGATCTGAAACCTTCTGTGGAATACTTACAACCACCTTGGTTCCCTTTTTCTTTTCACTCTCAATCCTGACAAAGCCGCCCATTTTGCTTACAAAGCCGTAAACTATGGAAAGACCAAGTCCTATACCTTCTGCTCTTCTGTTTCTTCCGGAATCAAGCTGATACGCAGCGTTTGAAACCTTTACAAGCTCCGACTGCGTCATTCCTATTCCGGTGTCAGTAACTTCTATGCAAAGGTTAACCCCGTACTCCTTGGGTCTTGTGAAAACCTTGAGATTCACACAACCGTTTTCATCCGTGAATTTAACTGCATTTACAAGAACGTGTTTTATGATTCTCTTTATTCTTGCAGCATCACCGATCATTCTTGATGGGATATTGACATCCATATCCACAATGATCTCTGGCTGCTTGGTTTTTCCGTATCCGCGCTGGTCGGTAACAATATCATTTATGATAGAAGAAATATGATAATCATCTTCAGAAAGAATAAGACTGTCGGTATCAATCTCCGTGAAATCAAGAATATCCTCAATTCTTCCAAAAAGTCTTCGGCCTGCATTCTGAATTGAATTGATGTCAGCTATCTTCTTTTCACTTTTCTCATCCTTAAGAAGGATTTCGGAAAGACCAATAACAACATTGATGGGAGTTCTTAATTCATGTGATACATTAGCCATGAAGTCTTCAGATTTTTCCTTCATGGAATTGAGTTCTTCCTCCAGATAATCGGATGTGCCTCTGGATACCTTAAGCAGTTCACAGACATATCCGGCCATCTGGGAAGCCAGAAGTACAGATACCACACTCAGGAGTACCTCCTGAATTCTGATGTTCCCAAGATCCTCTAATTTAAACACTATGAGTATGGAATGATAAAGAATGATCATACAATAAGCGCCAAGAAATATCCTTAAGGCCTCCTTTTCCTCAGTAAGTGAAAAAAGGAGCATAGCAAGAACTATGATCAGCGCCACATTGCTTATTGTTGAAAAATGAATACCATAATAGAACGTTGCCAGAGAAATAAAACCGGCATAGATATAAATCCTGAATTTATAGACAAACTGTTGGGATGCATAAAGATTAAAAGAAATGATTGCACCAAGAAACAGCACGGGAATAACCCACAGCTCCCATTCCAATGTAATGGAAGCCAGTGCGATCCCTATTGAATACAACGAATAACAGATCAGAATGACTATCTGTACACTTCTACGGGTTTCCTCATCCTTCTGTTTCCTGTTCATATCTGCACCTCACATAAATGCAAGAAATATTAATACTCCCATGCATATCAGTGACAGAACATTGAGAACTATTCCCACATTTGGGAAGAAAGTAAATATATCCCTCTCTGTTCTGGATATAATTCCAAGAATAAGCCCTGCTACTGAATACACAATACAGAACAGAACTGCCGCAGCATATTTAACCTCGGCCTGACCCCCGTTTTCAAATGAAAGATAAATGGAATAGGCTATCGTACATACCGACAACAACCCCAGTGCAGCTGAAAGTACCCCCTTTTCCGGATGCTTCTTATCCGTAAAAACATATCTCTCTCTTCTGCGCCTGGGTAGCCTGATCCTGAACTTTTTTTCTTTTCTCTGCTCCTCCATAAATACTTATCAGCCTATAGATATTCCGGCTGCTCCATACTCCTTGTAATACTCGTCAATTGACTTTTTGATTTCCTTATTAAGGATAACCTCACCGTCAATTGCTCTGTTATAAAGGTAGCTTACTACTTCCTGCATTGTTACGATTGACTGTGCTTCGAAGCCGTAGCGCTCCTTTATCTCATCCAACGCACTCTGATCTGAGTCCTGTCCCTTCTCCTGTCTGTTCAGAGAAACCATGAGGCCTACAATATCACAATCAGCCTGCTCTCTGATGATCGGTACAGTCTCCTCGATTGATTTGCCGGATGTTGTAACATCCTCGATTATCATAACTCTGTCACCATCGCGAAGCTTTGAACCAAGGAGAATTCCTTTATCACCATGGTCCTTGATTTCCTTGCGGTTTGAACAGTATCTGATTTCTCTTCCGTAAAGCTCACTGATTGCAACTGAAGTTACAACTGAAAGCGGAATTCCTTTATATGCAGGTCCAAATAAAACATCAAATTCGAGTCCAAAAGTGTCATGAATTGCTCTTGCATAATATTCCCCAAGCTTTTTAAGCTGAGATCCGGTTACGTAAGCTCCTGCATTCATAAAAAACGGAGACTTTCTTCCGCTCTTAAGGGTAAATTCCCCGAACTTCAGAACATTACTGTCGATCATAAACTCAATGAACTCTTCTTTGTATCTTTCCATTTTTCCCTAATACTCCTCTTATATATTTTCTATTTAATACAGACGTCTGCTCTGCATACACTTTTCTTAAAAATGCGCATAGCACTTGACCATATATGTGAATTGTATCACATGGCATATGTGTGAACAATTAAGTAAAAGTAAAAATTTAGAAAACATAATATGCCATCTGCTATTCCAGTGTTAACTTATCCAAAAAAATAATGTATACTATCAAAAGCAATTTCAAACCACTTAAAGGAGAGCATATGATCAGAAAACTTATTGATGGAATTAAGAGAACAGAAGCACCTATTGTTGTCGGTCTTGACCCCAAGGTGGATTTTATCCCCAAAAGGATTCTGGACAAAGCAATCTCACAGCACGGCGAATCAGCAGAAGCTGTTGCGGAGGCTTTTTGGCAGTTCAACAAAGAGATCGTAGATCACATACATGACCTTGTACCTGCAGTTAAACCTCAGATAGCAATGTACGAACAGTATGGCATCCCCGGTCTTATCGCATATAAAAAGACAGTTGACTATTGCCACGAAAAAGGCCTTCTTGTAATTGCTGATGTAAAAAGAGGCGACATTGGTTCAACTTCCGAATCCTATGCTCTCTCTCATCTTGGTGGAACAAAAGTAGGAAGCAGCATTGTCAAAGGATTCGATGCAGATTTTGCAACAGTTAATCCTTACCTCGGATCAGATGGTGTTAAACCTTTCATCAACGTCTGCAACGAATTTGACAAGGGTATATTCGTCCTTGTAAAAACATCTAATCCCAGCAGCGGTGAACTTCAGGACAAGATTGCAGACGGCAAGCCCCTCTACGAAACTGTGGGTGCTCTGGTTGAGGAATGGGGTGCTCAGTCAATGGACGGCGATTACAGTAACGTCGGCGCTGTTGTAGGAGCCACATACCCTGAGATAGGCAGGATTCTTCGTGATGTTATGCCCCACGCATTCATCCTTGTTCCGGGTTACGGCGCTCAGGGCGGTAAAGGTTCTGACCTTGTTCACTTCTTTGACAAGGATGGCCTCGGTGCTATCGTTAATTCCTCAAGAGGAATCATAGCAGCATGGAAAAATGAGAAGTACGGCGATCCTGCAAAAGAGCTTCTCGGCGAAGCTGCAAGAGCAGCAGTTATCGACATGAAGGAAGACATCGCAGGCGCTCTTAAATAATCAGATGTAAAAAGTCCCGTATCTGCCTTTTACAAGGGGATACGGGGCTTTTCTTTTAATCAGGATTACTGTTATTTAATCAGCATATGGGCCATAGAAGAACTCATCAATTGCATGAATAAGTTTTGCCTTTGGCATGGTCTTTAAGAGATATTTTTCAGGCTTAAGTGCAGCTACCGAAACCACACTTTCCTTATCGCTCTTTGAAGTAAGGAACATTACGGGAATCTCTTTTATCTCATCTTTTGTTCTGATACTCTTCAAAACCTGAGGACCATCCATATTTGGCATCATGTAGTCAAGGAGCACCAGATCAACTGCATTTGACTGTAAGAAGCTAAGGGCCATTGCACCGGAACTTGCCATGTAAACTCTGTATTTAACAGAAAGCCATGTCTTAATCATTCTCAACATGGTTCCGTCATCATCCACGACAAGAATCTTCTTTTTCAGATCCTCGCTCTCATTGTTCTTAACAACTGTCTCAAGATCATCTGACAGCATCTTAACATCAAGAGGTCTTAAATAGGTTTCAGTAACTTTAATCTTGGAAAGGAATTTGGAGGTGTATTCAAGCTCGCCCGAATTTCCCACTTCATATAAGAAAAAGCGTTCCGTATCTATTGCATCATTCAGATATTTAAGCATTTCAACGCCGTTTTTCTCAGGATCAGCAGGATCAATATCCCCAAGGTAAAGAACATATAATTGTGGTCTGTTTTCAATTGCCAAAACAGCTTCCTTGGAAAACTCACACTGAACAACTTCATAGCGTTCCTTCTCAAGTCCCTTGGCAATTGCATTGACCATAAAACTTTTTTGAGCTCCAATAAGCAGTACTCTCTTCTCCATAGCTACTTCCTTCCGCAAGCAAAATTTCTATTCACACACAGATTACTAATAATAAACTCACAAAAGTCAAAAGTCAATCATAAATAATAATTTATCAAACATTATTTTTGCTATATGTGATTTAGAGCATTTCCAGCAGTCCATCCCTGTCCACAGCAGATAAAAGCCTCTTTATATTTTTATATTTGTCCTTGAAATCATCCGGCATTCTGTAGTCATCCATCATGGCCACAACATCATCCGCACTGTCAAAATATGAACCTTCAACAAATTCCTTAAGACTCTTAAGGGCTCCTTCCAATTCTTCAGGTTCGATAAGCGGCTTCTGCAATTCGTCCTCTTTGCTTTCTTCCGCCCGTACCAAAGGTTCCAGAAAACCTGAATATTTCCTGTAATGCTCTAAAAGCTCGGGAGTTCTTCTTTCAATCTCATCCTTATCTTTTTTGTTTCCGCACTGTTCAAGATAAGCTGCAAGATTTGAAAGCTCTGTGGCTCCGATTACCCTTGCTGAACTCTTCAGACCGTGAACATAGGTAGTATAGTTTTCAAAATCACCGTATTTCCATGCATCCTCTATGGACAGAGCTTTTGATTCTATGGACAGGGCAAAATCTGTCGCAACGCTCATAAGTGCCCCGGGTCCTCCACAGTTCTTGGAACCTGCATCAAAATCGATACCCTCAAGATTGGTCATTATCTGTATGGCAGCCATATCATCGCTGCTTATCACATCCGTAGGAATGGAATCATCAAAATCCGAATCCCCGGGTCTTGAAACCAGTTCATCAGGCAGATTTTTAAGTATTGTATCCTCAAGCCTTCCGGAATCAACAGGTTTTGGAAGATATCCCGTAAATCCCTCTTTAAGATACATCTCCCTTGCCCCGCTTATTACATTGGCTGTCAGTGCATATACGGGCACATCTTTGTTAAGGTTATCTTCCAGATCTTTCATTGAATGCAGCGTTTCAATTCCGTCCATCTTAGGCATTCTGTGATCAAGGAAGATAATGTTGTACTTATTCTCACAAACCATGTTGAGAGCTTCAAATCCACTCTCCGCTATATCAACCTGAATTCTTGTGGGCTTAAGCAGCCCCTGGATAACCGTGAGATTAGCCATGGTATCATCCACCACAAGTATTCTTGCTTCAGGTGCATGGAAACTCTCATGATATGTTTCCTGCCCCATCAGTGTCTCTTCATAGGTAGCTGCAAAGTCTCCTATCGGATTCCAGTTAAGCACTCTTTGTTTTACACTGAAAGAAAACTCGCTTCCCTTGCCATACTCACTGCTTACAAGAAGCTTGGAATCCATAAGTGCAAGGAGCTGCTTGACTATATTCATGCCAAGTCCGGTACCCTCGATGGTTCTGTTCCTGCTCTCCTCGATTCTCTCAAAGGGCGAAAACAGCTTATCCATATCCTCTTTCCGGATTCCGATACCCGTATCCCTAACTCTGATCCTGAGCAGGATATTCTCGTCATCAAGCTTTTTATGGTCGATAAAAAGACTTACCGATCCTTCATTGGTGTACTTGATCGCATTGGTAAGAATGTTCATGGCACACTGCTTGATGCGGATTTCATCACCCATGAGAATGCACGGTATTTCAGTGGAAATCTCGGTCTTAAAGTCGAGGTTCTTTCCCTTCATACGAACTTTACTGGTATTTATAAGATCATTCACCATTGAGCTGAAGTCATACTCAACGGGAATTATCTCCGTTTTACCCGCTTCGATTCTGGAGAAGTCCAGAATGTCATTAACAAGTCCAAGCAGCAGTTTTCCTGAACTGTTAACATTGGAAGCGTACTTTATAATATCAGGGTCCTTACTCTCCCTTAAGATCATCTCGTTAAATCCAAGCATGGCATTTATAGGAGTTCTTATTTCATGTGACATGCTGGAAAGGAAATTATTCTTGGCCTCATTGGCCATCTGCTGCGCTCTTAGTTCATCCGCCAGTGTCCTCTGTGCCTGAACCATCTTGATATAACCCACCATGGTCTCTGCGGTCTTAACATAGGATCTGTAGAGATACTCTATTTCATCATTTGTGTTTATATCCAGTTTTTCAAGAGCCAGCATGTTCTCATCAAGTCCCGTGGCTCCCTTGTCATAGAAAGCCCTGATTGAATCCGACAATAGCATTATTGGCTTGGATATCCTGTTTTGGGCAAACTGATTAGCAACAATACTCATGGGAATAATGACGATTATTATCAGCATAATCAGTTTTGTATCAAAAATGAGCGTCTGTTTGTTAAAAGCAAAATCTCCTGCCTCAATGTTCCTCTCGGCCTCAACCTTACTCACCTGCTGCTCCAGCACAATTGTATTGGTAATCTCACCCCAGTCTATGGATTCTATAACCTCAAGGACTCTCGGTCCTTCCTCACCATCCATGGTTTCATGCATTGAATGTATAAGAGTATTGGCATAAATAGCAGCACAAATTCCAAGAGCAATCGCCTGTACGGCTATGATACAGGTTATTGCAAGACTAAGCCTAGATTTTCTCGTGTCTGACAGTTTTCTTGTAAGTTCATCAATATCATCTCTGTAATAAATTCCACTGAAAAACAGCGCTTTGACCCTGTTTGGTCCCTGAGAAAAAATAACATAGATAACGCCAACTGCTATGAATGCCTCAGGCAATTCATTAAAAAAGTAATAAGCAAATCT
This sequence comes from uncultured Butyrivibrio sp., assembly GCA_947168335.1. GTDB lineage: Bacteria > Bacillota > Clostridia > Lachnospirales > Lachnospiraceae > Butyrivibrio. The sequence continues at coordinate 64,849 of CAMVLM010000002.1, forward strand.
GGTTGGCATGAACTCCGCAAAGCCCCTGCCTGCCAGTATTCCTAAAACGCCACCCCAGATTCCTCCGTACAGAAACATGTAAAAAACCATAACACAAAAAGCTTTTCGCTTTTTGCTGAACATCCCGGACATGGAGAAATAATGTGCGGTTGCAGCTCCAAGCACATAAATAGCTGTGGTAAAGGCAAGCTCTTTGTTTACCACAGTTTTAACTATAAAAAGAATTGCGCAGGAAATCATCCCGGGGATGACTCCCTCAAGTGCAGACAGTACAAGAATAGGCGAGAACTTAAAGAGATAAACTGCTGCATACTGCAGATTTGTCATCTCATCGCCACTGTCGATATGCATATTGTTTTTTACGGACAGCGTAGTCAGCGCGGAACACAAAAACAGAAAAACCACATGCCTTAAAACGCTGGCCTTCCTTTTCTCAGCCATAGCATCAGACCTTAAGTATTACAATTCATTTCTCGTCATATTTCATTGCAAGACCTTTTCCATGCCCTTTGGCTGTACAGAGAGCTGTATCTGCCTTTCTGTACAAGTCGTGATATCCTCTTCCCTGATCCGGATGTATTACATATCCGCATGATACTGTAAATGAAATCTCATCTCCCTGATAATTTACTTCAAACCTGTTATTGCAGAACAATCCAATTCTCTTTTCAAGATCAAACTCTTCAACAGATTCAAGGAAAATCAAAAACTCATCCTGATCAATATGGCAGACAATGCCATCCATTCCATATACTTCATCAAGCCTTGCAGCGAGTCTTCTTAAAATCTCATCACCGGCGAGATGTCCGTATCTGTCATTAATATTTCTAAAATCATCCACATCCATCAGAATCATGGCAGCTCTGCTGTTCTGATGCCTGTAGAGCCTGTTCCTTATCAGTGGCACCGCAGTATGTCTGTTGTAGAGTCCGGTCAGAGCATCTCTTTCAGCCATCTGGCGCACAAGATCTCTGGATCTTCTGAAATCATCAATATCAAAGGACAGGAAATATGCAATCAGCGCACCATTTTCCTCCTGCACCTTATAAATAGTGTGTGTCCATCTGGGTGCAGTCTTTACATTGATAATTCTGTGGAACTGGAGCTCATCCAGACTGATTCCGCTGTGATATGCAAGAATAAGCCTTTCTCTGTTAAAGAAAGTCGATACATTTCCTTTTTCTTCACCTATCACAGTATTATCCACAAGATCTTTTATCATTTTTTCATAGGAATCATCCGCATAGTATGCCTTACCATTGATTTTACGGGGCTTACTCAGATGCAGATTCATAAGCTTATCATCCGTCAGATTGGCCACTATAAAAAACGAATACTTCTGGAACTGTGAATATGATGAATACTCCATTAGTGAAGAAAACGCTCTTGCAGCCAGGTCAGTATACATAGAAGACTGTGCCATGTATAACTCTTCTTCGTAACTTCCTTCTTCCTCACTTTCAGGTTCCTGATCCTCAAGTTTTATATTTGTGGTCAGCTTTCTTTGTGCAAAGAAAGTCTCTTCAGAATCATGCTGTCTGTCTTCATGCTGCATAGCCGCCTCATCAAGATAATCGACAACTTCAGCCTTGCTCATGGGCCTTCCGAAGAAATATCCCTGAGCCTTCTCGCAGCCTACTCTTTTAAGGAAATCCCAGGCTTCAAGTGTTTCAACCCCCTCTGCAAGTGTCTGGATTCCGATCTCTTCTGCCATGTTGATGACATTTTCCCAGATAGCGGTTTCCTTGGGTTTTGAGCCAAAGCCCTGCAGGAATTTCATGTCAAATTTAAGAACATCAAATTCATAATCCTTAAGAAGATTAAGTGAAGAATAGCCGCTTCCAAAATCGTCCATCCAGACCTGATAGCCACCTCTTCTGAACTTGTCTATAGTTCCTTTTAATACATCCGAAATATCATCGAGAGCACTTTCTGTAATCTCAACATGAATAAGACTCTTGGGAATATGGCACCCGACAACACAGTCATTGACTATGCGATACATATCTCTCTGAAGAAAATCCGCTCTGGATAAATTGATTGAAACCGGATGCGGCTTCATACCGAGATCAATGTAATATCGTATATCCTCGCAGACCTGCCTGATGACATAGGCATCCAGCTTGTAAATAAGATGTGCGTCCTCAAGAACCGGAATAAAATCTCCGGGCATCAAAAATCCGTTCTCAGGATCTATCCATCTGGCAAGCGCTTCAAAACCGCATACCTTACCACTAATTACCCTGACAACCGGCTGGTAATAAACCTGAATATATCCCTTTAATACAGCATCACTTATATGGTGAATGATGTAGTTTTCAAGGTTGATCCTGTTTCCGATTTCCTTGTCATAGACTCTGTAAATATTGTCATAGTCCTTTTTGATGCTGTTGCAGGCCATACGTGCTCTGTCACAGGCGATACTCACATCTGTATCATCCTCTTCCAGCTCATAGATACCGGCCCTCATTCCTATTTCAGAATCAGGGTTATAACTAAGGACCCGTTTATTAAGATCTTCTATTCTGGCTTCAACTGAATTGGGATAAGCAAGTGCTGCAAAATGATCATCAGAAAAACGCGCGACAAGCAGCTCCGGAAAAATCTTACGGATGCTTTTTGCCATATTTTGAAGAAATCTGTCCCCAGCCTCGAAGCCATAGCGTGCATTATAAGCCTTAAAATTGTCCACATCAAAATATATGATCACAAGACCTCTGTCACGATAGCCCGGATCATCTACTATTTCCTGTGCTTTCTCTCTAAATGAGTATAAATTTGAAAGCTTTGTTAGCTGGTCTATTTCCTCACTTCTAGGCATGGCACTCCTTATTTAAAGTAGCTGTCACTGTACTTTTAAAGCGTAATATGTATTTCGATAATTTATTATGACCGGCGCTGTCTTGAACTGCTCATCGCCGATATAGCATCTGTCCCTGTCCTTGTCCAACGTAAATACACGGCCTTCGGAATCATTTTTATTGATGTTCTCAAGGGCCTGGGAGAGTGTTTCATCATTACTGCATAGATAAATATTCATAATTTTTCCTCATAAAAATCCTTAACTGTATCATACTAAAATTTCATTAAACAAATAACCCTAAGGTCACAATTTATTATTTTTTAAGACTCTGTACAGTATTACTTTACAATAATTTCAAAATAAGCGAAAATATTAAAATCGTAAAAATATCAAGGAGTAACAATATGAACTGGATAAAAGAAATAATAACAAAATATACGAAGGATCCGCATTTCAGAAAGAAGTTTGTGATTATGGCACTGGGAGTATTCTTCATGGGCTTCTTTTTATCATTTCTCATAAATGTAAGTCTTGGAACCGATCCCTGTACTTTTATGAACGTAACAATCTCGGAGAGACTGCACATTCTGTTTGGTACATGGCAGCTTGCACTTAATGTGGTATTGATGATTCTTGTGGTTTTGTTTGCAAGAAACCAGATTGGTCCCGGCACTGTCGCAAATATGGTATGCATAGGCTATATCGCAGATTTCTTCAGATGGGTCTGGAGCAAAACAATACCTGATTATGTATTTACGCAGTGGCCTTACAGAGGGATAATTTTTGCACTGGCGCTTATATCATTCATTGTAGCTGCTTCTTTCTACATGAATGCCGACATGGGAGTTGCTCCCTATGATGCAATCCCCATCATAATCAGCGAAAAACTCCTAAAAAAAATCCCATTCAAGTTTATCAGAATGGGATTTGATGGTTCGGTTCTTTTAATTGGTATGATCTTTGGTGGCAAAGTTGAAATCGCCACAGTGTTAATGGTCTTCCTCCTGGGCCCCACCATCACTGCTGTCGGTGGTTTCATGAACAGACACATCTTCAGGTTCGCTGCCTGAAGAAACTTCATTCGTTAACTCTTCAGTGACTTCAGCATTTTCAGATGCCGGCGTATCTTCGGATTCGCCGGTTTCTTCTTCTGTAAGATCTTCCATTTTTATCAGCTTGATATCATCCGGAGTAGGATTCTCAAGGCCTGCTATTCTGCGTGCCTGATTTGTCACAATCTCCTCAAACAGATTTCTTACTTCTCTTGCGTTTGCAAAGTTATCAATACGTGTCAGTTTCCTTGAGGAAATAAGCTCTCTGATATGCTTTTTAGCTTCCTCCTCAACCTCATACTCATACTTCCTGCAATTCATTTCAAATATTGACTCAAGCTCATCCACAGAATAATCCGGGAATTCAATATACTTATTGAATCTGGACTTAAGGCCGGGATTACTGTTTATGAACTTTTCCATGGGCTGAGTATATCCCGCAACGATAACTACCAGATCATCTCTGTGATCCTCCATTGCCTTAAGGATAGTATCAATCGCTTCCTGTCCGAATGCATCATTCTCCTGGGAAAGTGCGTAAGCCTCATCAATAAAAAGGACACCGCCCAGCGCTTCATTGATCTTCTCCTGGGTTTTTAAGGCAGTCTGGCCCACATAGCCGGCAACAAGACCTGATCTGTCAACTTCCACAAGCTGTCCCTTTGAAAGTACACCTATCTGCTTATATATTCTGGAAATAATTCTGGCAACTGTTGTCTTACCTGTTCCCGGATTTCCTGTAAATACGAGATGAAGCGAAACAGGTACAGACTTCATTCCACCATCTCTGCGAAGCTTCTGAACTTTTGCAAAATCTGTGAGTTCCTTAACGTCATGCTTAATTGATGCAAGTCCGATCAGAGCATTAAGATCCTCGGGCTCTTTTTCTTTTTCCGGTTGCTGTTCCTCATTGGAAGCTGCAGGTGCCTGAGTATTACCGTTTGTGTTATTATCGTTTTCCTCTTTTTTGTATCCAAGGTCTGATCCGCCAAGCTTGCCAAAAAGTGCTCTTGCTTCTCTCAGAGCTTCATCAGCACTCTGAATTGGTCTGTCCTCATCATAAGGAGCATCCTTTTCTGGAACATCACCATCTTTAAGATCTATATCCATTTTTGTCTCAGGACCAACTTTGGCCTTGTTATCATCTTTCAGATTTTTAAAGTCGTCCTCAACCTTTTTTTCAATCTCTTTTGTCTTATCAGGGTCATCAAATACCGGGGGCTTACCGTCTCCACCTGAACCCGGTCCGAAAAAGTCATTGTAGATGTTGCCCATAAAATTATCCGCCATTAAAGGTATCCTCCCAAAATGATTAGTCCAAACATATTATATAGTACCACATAAAGCTCCACTTATCATAGTAAAAGCCCCGGGCATTTAAATTACCCGAGGCTATAATTTATCTGCTTTATCCTTAACAGGTTTTAGTTGTACCAGTAGGAAACATCACATCTGTCCACACCACCGGTTCTGACACCGTATCCGCTTCCTGATGATGTAAACTGCCAAAGGAGCTTACTTCTGTCATATGTGCATGAAGGAGCATACTGTGCAACCCATGTTGAATAAGGAAGCTCATCCATATTCAGCTGAGTCTTGAGGAAATTGGTAGAGCCATAAATTCCCGGCTCAAGTCCTCTTGAGTTAAGCTGCTGGCATGCTGCCTTAGCAGCTTCGGTTCTCTGATCCACAGACAGATTATCTGCTCTTCCTGTACGGCTTGTGGTACTCCACTCTATATCCATAAATGCTGGGAAGCAAAGGCTGTGACCTGCAACACGGTTCGCCATGAATTCTGCCTCTTCTGCACCCTCAGCTGCTGAAGTAGCATTTGAGTAAAAATACACTGAATATGGAATTCCATACTGCTGGCACTTGAATACATTTTCCGCAAACTTCTCATCCTGGAAGATCACGCCTGAACCATAATATCTTCCACCACAGCGGATTATAACAGCATCTACATTCTCTCTAAGCTGTCCCCAGTCAACAACCGTATTGAACTTGGAAAGATCAACTACTTTACCGGTGTTGTATGCAGGACGTGAACCCGGATTAGGATTGGGCTGAGGTGTAGGCTTCTTGGCATTGGGATCCTTGACCGTAACCTTGCACTTGCCTGTTACATTATTGGAACCTGCCATACAACAGATATAGCAGACACCATAACCCTTAATGATGACATTACCAAAATTATCAACTCTTGCAACACCTGTATCTGTAGAGAACCAGGTCACCGGAATGGTTCCGGCTTTCTTGGTTGATACTTTTATCTTGGCTGAAAGTGAAAACTTCTTATCAAGCGACTTGTAGGATTTGCTGGGAGTGTTGAGTGTTACACTCTTGACCTTAACTGTGTTCTGAACAATAAGATGTAAAATGTATTTAACACCGTCCTTCTTATTGATCACAGTGATATCACACTTACCACACTTAAGGGTTGTGACAAGTCCCTTGCCTGTAACCTTAGCAACCTTCCTGTTGGAAGTCTTGAACTTAAAATTAGTACTGTTCTTGTTAGTGTTAATAAGCTTGCCATATCGGGTAGCAGATATTAAAAACTGCATTCCCTTCATAACTTTAACAGTCTCATTCTGAATTTCAGGCTCTGCCGGCTGTACTGCAGAACTGCCTGATCCTGACGCATCAGTACTTCCGTTAGATGAAGAATCACCTGTTCCTGAAGTATCTCCTGTACCGGATGAAGAATCGCCTGTTCCTGATGAAGAATCAGAAGATGAATTGTCCGATGAAGGAACCGTCGGCTTCTCAATTTCAATGGATTTAATATACTGATTCCTGTATTTTAGACTGGCTGCTTCTGCTGAAATAGCAGGCATGGATGAAAAAACAACAACTGCAGTCATAAGACCCGCAATAAACTTTTTGGAAATATTCATATACACCCCCGTAAAACTAGTCAAAGCTCTTTTCTGAAATATTGTAACATAAAGCCCTGCGTTTTTGCGCATTCTTAAGAATATTTAAGGAAACTTTTGTATAAAGTTCTGACAGATATTTTTTCTGATAATCTGTTATACTAATAGATACCTATTAACTCAAAAACAGGATAAATATATGGATAAAGAAATTTTCAAAAAAGAACAGGAACACCTGGCAACAACCTATAACAAGCTTCTTGGTATGAAAGATCAGCTTGAAAATGATATTGCTGCCCTCGAAGAAAAAGCTATCGAAGACAAGAACGATATCCGAGACAATATCCGTTTCGATTATGCTGATATCGAGACCACCATGGAAACTCTCACTGAAATTGAGGTATGGAATCGCTATATCGACACCTATAATGTCGAAAGCAACACTTGTGATGTCCGCCTTCAGACAGCGAAAAACATTCTGGAAGCACCTTACTTTGCCAAGGTACAACTGCAATTCGATGAGAGCGAGCCGCCGGAGGATTATTACATAGGCCGTGCAGCCATTTCCGAAAACGGTTATGACCAGATGGTTGTGGACTGGAGATCTCCTATCGCGGAAGTCTATTACAATCAGGAGACAGGTCACACTCACTACAAGGTAGATGACAGGGAAATTCCGGTTGATCTGCAGCTTCGCCGTCAGTTTGATCTGAAAAAGGACAAGCTCATATCCTACTTTGACACACAGATTGCCATTGAGGATCCCATGCTTTTGCAGTCTCTTTCCCAGACACATACTGATAAAATGCAGGCGATCACGGCTACAATCCAAAAAGAGCAAAACACCGTCATCCGCTATCCTGATGTCCCCGTGCTTTTGGTAAACGGTATTGCAGGCAGCGGCAAGACCTCTGTTTTGCTGCAGAGAATTGCCTATCTTTTCTATCAGAAGAGAAAAACTCTCCGTCCTGATCAGGTTTGTCTGATGACGCTGAATCCGGTTTTCCGTGACTATATAGACAATGTTCTTCCGGATCTTGGAGAGACGAATCCTCTCACTCTGACCTGGCAGGAATTCATGGAAATGGTCAAAGTACCGTTTGAAGATAACGAATACGACTACACAGAGGCTGACAGCCTTAAAAGGATACATGAAAAGTTACAGACACTAACTCCCGAGGTGGATGATTTTCTTGACATCATGCAGAAAGATAAGGTTGTAATGACCAGGAACGAAGTCTTTTCAGTCATTAAAAAATACAGCCATTTCCCCATGGGAGTCCGCCTTATCCAGACATCTTCCGATGAGCTTGAGCACCGGGCAAAGATTTCTCTTAAGAATCTGGATCATGATAATTTTAATGACTCAGAAAGTGTTGCCAAGTCCGACACGGCAGAAAACAACCGGATTGAAAATGATTTCGGCGGGGCTTTAAGAACAATAAAGCAATGCGGTTTCATAGATGTAATGCATGTAGCCCGGCGCATTCTCGGCACAACACATATTACCGCTGCTGAGTGGCTTTACACAAAAATGGAACTGACCGGCGAATGCGACCGCAACATGCGATATGTCATGGTTGATGAAGTTCAGGATTACACCATAGCCCAGTTAATGGTATTTAAAAAATATTTTCCCAATGCCCGCTTCATGCTCCTTGGAGATGAATTCCAGGCTATCCGTGAGGGAACGGTTTCTTTTGCTGAAATAGAAGAAATGGCAAATGAAGACGGCAAAGAGTTTGTCACTCTTCCGCTTATGACCAGCTACAGAAGTTCACCGGAGATAACCGATATGTTTGCATCTCTTCTACCCGCACAGAAGCAGATGATGGTTTCATCCGTTAAACGTCCGGGCGAAAAAATAACCTCCAAAAGCTGCGGTTCAGATTCTGAATATTATAAAGAACTTGGGAAACTGATTTCTGAATTTGAAAAACTAGATGGCCTGACCGCCATAATATGCAGGAATCAGTATAACATAGAAAAAATTGTGGAAGCCATGGGAGGCAGTGCTCCTGATGTGATTGCCGAACAGGATTCGCTTCCCAAATCCGGTGCATTTTTCATAGAACTTGCGCTTGCCAAAGGACTTGAATTTGACAACGTAATTCTAGCTGATGCCACATCAGACTCCTATCCTTCTGATGAACTTGGAAAACACTGTCTGTACACTGCAATGTCCAGAGCAACAAGAAGGCTCGCCATTATAGCGAACGGGGAAATAACACAATTCAAAGCATAAAAATAAGGCCGTTGCATACGCAGCGGCCTTATTCTATCGTTAATGTTTGTAATGAAGTTCATCCTCACTTCGTTCGGTTGAACGACCTTAATCACTAGACTCGAAAATACCTCGTCAAGTTCTTAATGAAGTTCATCCTCACTTCGTTCGGTTGAACGACCTTACTCACTAGACTCGAAAATACCTCGTCAAGTGATTAAGGTCAGAACTTACCAGCTTTAGCTGCTTCCTCGATGGAAACGGCTGTAGAAACTGTCATACCAACCATCGGGTTGTTACCAGCGCCGATAAGACCCATCATCTCAACGTGAGCAGGAACTGATGAAGAACCAGCGAACTGAGCATCAGAGTGCATACGTCCCATAGTATCTGTCATACCGTAGGAAGCAGGACCTGCTGCCATGTTGTCGGGATGAAGTGTACGTCCGGTACCACCACCTGAAGCAACTGAGAAGTACTTCTTACCAGCTTCGTTACGCTCCTTCTTGTATGTACCTGCAACGGGATGCTGGAATCTTGTAGGATTGGTTGAGTTACCTGTGATAGATACGTCAACGTTCTCCTTCCACATGATAGCAACACCTTCCTGTACATCGTTAGCGCCGTAGCAGTTAACCTTTGCACGAGGTGAAT
>CAMVLM010000003.1 GCA_947168335.1 uncultured Butyrivibrio sp.
GTGGCGTTGCCGCCAAACGGTTTTCAAGACCGCCTCGTTATGACCGCTTCGATATCGCTCCATAATGATTTTGCTTTATTGTTCTTTGCGCTTCATCGCACAGCGCGATAATTATAATAACAACGTAGCAAACTATTGTCAATATTAATTTTCTATTTTTTTTACTTTTTTATTTTTTATTATTTCTTCAGCCAAAACAATGTCATCAGGAGTGGTAATCTTGACATTATCATAGGTGCCCTGAACCAGCTTTACTCTCCTGTTTCCGAACGTTTCCATAACCATGGAATCATCTGTTATATTTATTCCGTCAGCTATTATCTGACTTTCTTTTTCTGCAAGTTCTTTATAAAGTTCCAGTATTTCTTTGTACATAAAGATCTGCGGTGTCTGAATAAGCCATGTCTTGTCTCTGTCAGGAGTAGTACCTGCAAAGCCATCCTCATCTGCAATTTTAATAGTGTCTTTTACAGGCATGCCTATTACGCATGCACCGTATTCCTTGACTGCCTCAAAACCTCTTTCAAGAATATCCTCATCAATAAACGGTCTTGCGCCATCGTGAATAAAGGCTATATCCGTATCTTCAGACATCGCCATTAGTCCCAGTCTCACGCTATGATATCTGGTACTTCCTCCGGGAACGACAGCCTTTATTTTTTTTAGAGCTGCAGGTTTAATAATTTTTTCCATGACCTCTTCTATGTCATCTTCAGGCAAAACTAGAACCACCTCATCCACAAAGCTTCTCTCAAACACTTCAAGAGAATAAAGAATCAGAGGTTTTCCACAGATTTCCATATATTGTTTTTTTACAGAACTCTTCATTCTGCTTCCGCTTCCTGCGGCCAGAACAACTGCTGCCGTTTTCAATATTATTTCTCCTAAAACAAACACGCTAAAACGATATAGATGGTTTGCGCTTATTTACTGCTTCTGCCGTGATATCTGCGCTCCCTGTCACCCAGAGGCAGATTGGGAACCGCATTAAGATCCATTCCGGCCACGTTCCCTTTAATGAATTCGTAGTAGCCTGCTGCACCTATCATAGCTGCATTATCTGTGCACAATACCGGTGCAGGTCTGTAAAAAGTCATTCCGTTTTTAGCGCACTCCATTTCAAGCCTTTCTCTTAAAGCTGTATTGGATGCTACTCCACCGGCAATAGCAATCTTGTCACATCCATACTCTTTGGCTGCCTGCATTGTATGCTCGGAGAGCACATCAACGACTGCCTTCTGAAATGATGCGGCTACATCGTTTTTGTTCACTTCCTCGCCCTTCATTTCGGCCTGATTAAGGTAATTAAGCACAGCTGATTTTAATCCACTGAAACTAAAATCATAGGATTTTTCAGAAGTCTTGGCTCTGGGGAAATTTATTGCATCAGGATTTCCCTCTCTTGCTGCCTTATCAACTTTTGGACCACCCGGATACCCAAGTCCGATGGCTCTTGCAACCTTGTCAAAAGCTTCACCCGCAGCATCATCTCTCGTCTGACCAATTATGTCATAAACACCGTAATCCTTTACGTGCACAAGATGTGAATGTCCTCCTGAAGCCACAAGGCACATAAAAGGCGGTTCGAGCTCTTTATACTCTATATAATTAGCGCAAATATGGCCTTCTATATGGTGTACACCGACAAGAGGTTTGCCCGTAGCAAAGCTGAGGGCTTTTGCTTCGGACACACCTACCAGAAGCGCCCCCACAAGTCCCGGGCCATATGTAACGGCAATAGCATCAATGTCTTCAAGAGTGCAGCCTGCTTCAGCAAGAGCTGCACGAACGCAGCCGTTTATTTTTTCCACATGCTTTCTTGATGCGATTTCAGGCACAACTCCGCCGTATATTGTATGCAGAGCAATCTGGGAAGAAATAATATTTGACAATACCTCTCTTCCGTTCCTGACTATAGCTGCAGCAGTCTCATCGCAGCTGCTCTCGATAGCAAGGATAGTTATATCCTTCCCATCTTCTTTTCTTTCAGTATCTTCTTCGCCATTTTTGATTGACATAAATATTACGCCGTCCTCATCGGTGCGGCGCTCTATTTTTTCTTTATTAGTTTTATCCATAATTTTCTTTCCGGAATGGCAGCAAAACCATTACCATATATTTCATAAGTATCATTTATTTGTCTGCGAATCTTTATCTTCGGAAATAGTCCATCCCATGATCTTCCATTTCCCTTCGGAATCTTTTCTCAATACAAATAAATAATCATAAAGAGTTGAAGACGTTCCATGTCTTAAGGAAATCTTGGCAAGAACATTGGATATCTCCTCACCGGACTCTGTCTTGGCCTGAATATCAGATGAAAGGACTTCATATTTCGTTATGGAATAATCGCCATTTTTCTTGTCATCCACTTCTGATTTAAGGCTCTGGGGCCAGTTCTTCTGATTTGCTAAAAGTTCAGCATCAAAAATACCTGCGAGAACACTGGCCATTTTACTGAATTCTTCGTCAGTATATTCCTGCTTGTACATTACTTTCATAACTCTGATGTACATATCTGCCACAGTCGAAGGTGTCTGGGGATATGTCTTTGTCAGATCAATCGTGGTAATTTTCTGAACTTCTGTGAGCTCTTTTTCTTCAGTAGAAGTATTGGACCTGCTACCGTTCCTTGTTATAAGAACATAAACACCAAGTACAACCAGTGCTGCCAGCACCATCATCACAACAGTCTTGATTATAACGTTCTTTTTAGATTCGTCCATAGTCCCTCCTCATAAAAGCCTATATCAGAAAAATAAAAATATCAGCTTAATCCTCAAAACGTAATGTCACTGTTCTTCCATCTTTTGCAGCAACAGTCTTTTTAAATATTTCCTGCGTTTTTGGTAAAAACTCTTTGGGATTTACCAGAGACGGGCTGTAATGGGTCAGCCACATTTCACTGACTTCTGCCTGTTTTGCCATATCCGCCGCCTCATAAAAGGTCATATGCTTGTTCTTTACGGCCTTCTCCAGTTTGTCCGGCTCACCGTACATTCCCTCACATATAAACAGATCTGACTCTTTGGCATTTTCCACTATTCCGGCTGTCGGGCGTGTATCAGTCACATAAGTGACATGTATTCCCTTTCTCTGCTCTCCGAGAACCATATCCGGGGTAATGGATCTGCCATCTTCTGTCTCAATAATCTCGCCTTTCTGGAGCCTGCTCCAGTATTTCATTTCAATACCATTTGCCTTGGCTCTCTCAACATCAAACTTACCGACTCTGTCAAGATACATACTATAACCATAGCAAGGTATATTATGATTTACTCTGAAGGGAACAATTCTGAATTCTTTCATTCCGGGAAGCGTGATCGTATCACCGTCAGCATCAATTTCATGATACTGTATTTCAAAAGGTAATTCAGGTGCTATTGTTCTAAGTGCCTTCACTACTCTCTCAAGGCCTTTGGGTCCTACAAGAAGAAGCGGTTCTGTGCGCTCCGCATTTCCCATGGTAAGAAGCATCCCGGGGAGACCGGAAATATGGTCTGCATGGTAATGAGTAAAACAGATTACATCGATGGGCTTGGGACTCCATCCACTTTTCCTAAGGGCAATCTGCGTGCCCTCACCGCAATCAATAAGTATACTTGTTCCGTTATATCGCACCATAAGTGCTGTTAAATACCTGTTTGGCAGGGGCATCATACCGCCCGTACCAAGTAGACAAACATCTATCATTCAGTTCCTTTTCTTTTCCAATAAATTACTGCGTCTTCCTTGGGATTGTCGTAAAGTCCGGGTCTTACTCCCTCATTTACAAAACCAAGTTTTTCATAAAGCTTCCTTGCAGGGGTATTTCCTTCCCTTACCTCCAGAGTATAGCTGTGGCATCCTGCTTCTTCTCCTTTTTTAAGAAGCTCTGTGAGCATTTCAAATGCAAGTCCGTTTTTCCTGCAGTCTCTGGCTACAGATACATTGAAGATCTCGCCTTCTCCAGAAACATTCTGAACGCCGCAAAGTCCAACTATTCTTCCTGATTTTTCAGCCACGAGATAAACAGAATCATCTCTTGTACTCATTTCAAGAAGCTGTTTCTCTGTCCATGCTTCACTTCCAAGATTTTCCTTTTCAAGGGCTGCTGCTTCAGTTATATCCTCTGCGCTAATAGCTCGTATTTTTACCTGAGCACGCTTTTTTTCTTTTGCTTCTCTTTCTGCCTGGGATGCTCTTAGGTATTCAGGAGAAAAACTGTCTGCATCCTGTGATTTTCCTTCTCTGAAATATATTCCGGCCAGTACCGCAAGAGAAGCAGCTCTTTGCCGGTTTGAAAGAGCAGGAACAATTACATAATTCACCTTCAGAAGTTCATCAAGTTTATCTCTGTAAACAGGAATTCCGTCTCCTAAAAGAATTACGGTTTTGCCAATCTCATTAAGTTTTTCAGCAATGGCTTCAACTGATAATGCCGCCTGAGGCATTATGGTCTTCATTCTGTATTTCAGTTCATGCTGGTTCTCATTCTCTTTTTCCGGAACAAAGGTATAGATTCCGGTGTAAACCTGGCTCCTTCTGGCATCCATCATAGGGCAGACAATATTGTCGTTGCCATACATGTTATAAGCAAGCGCATCCAGTGTGGGAACTGCCACAAGCGGCTTATTCAGTGCAAGGCATAGCCCCTTAGCGGTTGCTGCTCCAATTCTGAGTCCCGTGAATGAACCGGGGCCTGCAGAAACAGCAATGGCATCAATACTCCCCATGTCCAGAGATATTCTGTCTTTAATCTGTTCCATCATAGGAAGCAAGAGCTCGGAATGAGTTATCTTGTGCTGAATTGAAAACTCAGCAAGGAGTCTGTCGTCCTCTGTCACTGCCACAGTACAGACAAGCCCTGATGTATCTAGTGCTAATATTTTCATTATTATCTGTTATCTATCGTCTCCAGTTTTATGCGGCGATAGTCTGTTCCTTTCCTTAAATCCTTCTCTATGGTTATCTCCATATATTTTTCAGGTAAAATCTCTTCTATCAGATTAGCCCACTCAATAAAACAAAGCCCATTTCCATAGAAATAGTCTTCATACCCGATCTCATCCATTTCACTTACATCGCCTATGCGATATACATCAAAATGATAAAAAGGTATTCTTCCCTGATCATAGACCTGAAGTATTGTAAATGTCGGGCTGTTCACAGGACCCTCGATTCCAAGACCCGCTGCAACTCCCTGTGTGAGCACGGTTTTACCCACACCAAGGTCGCCCACAAGAGTATAAACCATTCCGGGCTCCGCTGTCTCACCTATTCTTTTACCGAATTCAAATGTTTCTTCTGCTGAATTTGTCTCTAATATTGTACTCATATAATCAGAATATTCCACAGATGCACAAAATGCAAGTAATGCTATTGACGAACCTTGACATCTGTATATAATAATGATTGTAAATAAATCTTCGGGGCAGGGTGCAATTCCCTACCGGCGGTGTTTGCTTATGCATGAGTCCGCGAACTGCTTCGGCGGCCGATTTGGTGAGATTCCAAAACCGACAGTACAGTCTGGATGGTAGAAGATGTCGTTATACTTGAATTTCATAGCGCATAATCTTTTTCTAATCCTCCCCGACAATCAAAGGAGGAAAACATCATGAACAACAACTTAATTTCATCAGTCGCAGAGAATGCGGGCTACGTAGCTGTATTTTTGCTGCTGATACTTGCAATGTTTGCAATCGCAAAGCTTGCTGAAGTATTTGTAGCCAAAAAGACAGGCGAGGAAAACACCGGCCTTACTACAAGAAAATTAGTAATTATCGGTCTTTTCTCAGCAATCTCCGGAGTGCTTATGCTCTTTGAAATCCCTGTATTCTTCGCACCCAGCTTCTATAAGATCGATTTATCAGATCTTCCTGCAGTAATCGGTGCTTTCGCTTTCGGTCCCATGACCGGTGTTCTCATTGAGTTCATCAAGATTCTTATCAATCTGATCCTCAATGGTACAACAACAGCATTTGTAGGCGAGCTTGCAAACTTCATCGTTGGATGCAGCTATGTACTTCCTGCATCAATTATCTATCTGTTCAAGAAGACCAGAAAGAACGCAATGATCTCCTGTGCTGTAGGAACACTTGTTATAGCAATTGTCGGAAGTGCACTTAATGCTTTTTATCTGCTTCCTGCATTTGCAGCCCTTTACGGAATGCCGATTGAGGCACTTATCGGAATGGGTACCGCAGTAAACCCTGCAATCGACAATATCTTCACATTTGTTCTCTTTGCAGTAGCACCTCTTAACCTGTTAAAAGGCGCAGTAATAACAGTAGTGACTGTTGCAGTTTACAAAAAGCTCAGTCCTGTCATCAAGAATGCTACACTTGTTTCTGTAAGAAAGCAGGAAGCATAATAGATTATCCAAACTTAGCTGACTAACTAAAAATCCATATAAAATCCATGAAAAAGCACCGTACTTGATATTCAGTACGGTGCTTTCATGTTATGCAAACTTCAATTTGAATTTCTGTTCATCACGATCCGTGTCTATCTTCTGTATCTGTGCTCCAAGCTCTCTGAGCTTTACATCAAAATCTTCGTAGCCACGCTCAATATATCTGATATCCTCTATGGTTGTAAATCCATCAGCGGTCAGTCCTGCAATAACAAGCGCAGCTCCCGCTCTGAGATCCGGTGCCGCAACATCTGCTCCGGTGTATTTATCCACACCTTCTATGATGGCGGTACTGCCCTCTACCTTAATGGATGCTCCCATTCTGGTAAGTTCATCAACATATTTAAAACGATTTTCAAATAACGATTCCGTAACAAGACTGATTCCGCTTGCAAGTCCAAGCACCACAGTAATCTGCGGCTGCATGTCCGTAGGATATCCCGGATACGGTAAAGTCTTTACATGAGCGCTTCTCATACGTTTTGTTGCCACTACACGAACCGCATCATCCGACTCAAGCACCTGGCATCCCATTTCGATAAGCTTGGCACTTATAGACTCTAAATGCTTGGGAATAACATTCTTGATAGTTACATCACCTTTGGTAGCTGCTGCAGCCATCATAAATGTTCCTGCTTCTATCTGATCAGGTATTATTGTGTATTCCGTTCCATGAAGTCTCTCAACTCCTCTGATACGAATTATATCAGTACCGGCACCCTTGATATCAGCACCCATACTATTTAAGAAGTTGGCAAGATCAACCACATGAGGCTCTTTTGCTGCATTCTCAATGATTGTCTTTCCATCTGCCATTGAAGCTGCCATCATGATGTTGATAGTGGCACCTACACTGGCTATATCAAGGTAAATATGACTGGCCTTAAGATAATCGGCCTGGGCATTTATACTTCCATGTTCAATTGTTACGTTAGCTCCAAGAGCTGTAAAACCTTTGATATGCTGATCGATAGGTCTGAGACCGATGTTACATCCACCGGGCAGAACTACCTGGGCACATTTATATTTTCCAAGAAAAGCACCTATCATATAGTAAGATGCTCGTATCTTCTTGATATATTCATTCTCAATTTTGTAAGAACGAATATTGCGGGCATTTATCTTGACGGAATGTCTGCTGACACGTTCCACAAGTACACCAATACTTTCAAATGCCTGAAGCATAACATTGGTATCTGCCTCATCCGGCATATTGTCTATATATACTGTCTCATCTGTCATAGTGGCTGCGGCAAGTATAGGAAGTGCTGCGTTTTTGGCACCGCCGATCTCGACCTCACCAACAAGCGGAGTCCCGCCTTTAATCACATATTTTTCCATATCTCTCTGTATTCACACCTTCGTGAATATCCTTAGTTAATGAATTTGTCTCCCCAAAAATTGCTAACGGGTTATGTTATACCACAAATATTGCCATTTGTAAAATGCACTAATCAATTCAGGTAATCAAGCGGGTTTACCTGTGATCCGCCAATAAGTATCTCGAAATGGAGATGTGCACCGGTACTTACACCGGTATTACCGCTAAGCGCAATTTTCTGGCCCTGTGTTACAGACTGTCCGGGCTTTACAAGGATCTTCGACAGATGTCCGTATCTCGTCTCTCTGCCGTCAGAATGGCTTATATAAACTACATAACCATATCCTCTTCCCCATCCTGCTCTGGTAACGACACCGCCATTAGAAGCCATTACCGCTGTACCGACAGGTGTTGCCCAGTCAATACCCTTGTGATAGCTGCTGGCTCCCTTGGTGGGAGATTTACGCCTTCCGAATCCGGAAGATAACCTGCCTCCGGAAATAGGCTTAATATATGTAGGAGGCACTATTGTTCCACGCTCAACAATCTTGGGAACCGCCTCGTATGTTACTTCTTCTTTCTGAATATCCCTGCCGGTCTCACCATTGTTTTCATAGTTTATAAGCGCAACAACCTTACGGTGTCCGGAGGACGGCTCCTGAACAACTTCTGAATGTGTGGTGTACCAGGAATTATTATCTCTATAGATTACATCTGCTTCATAATCTTCTTCATAATATTCCTGTTTTGTATAAACAACAGAGAGCTCAGGTTCGGGAACTGTAACTATAATTTCATCACCGATTCTGATGGTGGATTCTTCATTATCAATTGTTTCATTCATGGCTATAAGATCAGCCAGCGGAATTCCGAATTTTTCCGCTATAAGTCCAAGTGTATCTCCGGACTGTATCTCATAAATCTGAGGCGTTTCCTGATCTTTGGTAACTTCATCGATTGCGGTATTTAAATCCGTGATTTCAGAAGAAGGCAGGTAACTTTCAACAACCTCAATTTTATCTCCAAAATCGATATTCATTAAACCAAGTTTGTAATCATCAAAACTCTTTTCTTCTATAAGAGGTTTGATTTCTTCAAAAATATCCGAAATAGCCTGGTCAATACCTGCTTCAGGGAACTTTACCTGCGCCTGTTTGGCCTCGACCTCTTCATTGGATACCACATTTGAAGTCAGAACATTAACTTCTCTTGTGGGGTCGGTAACCAATTCCACGCTATATGCATTTTCGGTATCATACTTTCCCAGAGCAGTCTGCAAAAGTGCCAGAACATCATCTTTACTGGAAAGATTGACCGAATATTTATTGATTTTAACTGTATAGGATCTCTCCAGAGTTTCTGATTCGTTGCCCTTCAGAACCTCCAGCATCTTTGCGGTAACGGTTTTTCTGCTGTCAATCTCACCCACAAGTACGTCATCCGCCTCCATGGTAAGACTTGCATCGGCAAGCACCAGTTCTTCACTATCCTTGGCAAAAAGTCTCCTGGCATCCCTGAGGCTCTTCCTGGCGGATTGTTCTGATGCCAGCGTACCAACATATACCCCATTAAGGGATACTTTGAAAATATTGTTGCCGCTGCTTTTTACGGGAGTAAAAATGGGCAAGATAAAGATAACCCATATAATTACAGCCTGCACCGTACCTTGTAAAAGTCCTATTCTGAATTTTTTAATTCCTTTAAAACTCATTATCAAACCAAACCTAAAAATCTTAGTATGTTAAAAACAAGATCTGCTATTGAAACAAGCAGAATTATTATACCTAAAGGTAACAGACCTTTTTCTTTCTGTCCATTATTAATCTTGTAGTCTTCTTCCAGCTGATTTCTGGTGGTGTCAAGCCTTCTTAACAATACGGAGAATTCACCCCTGATTCCATCCATCTGCTTCTGAAGATCCTCTTTTATCTCATCAAGCTGCTTCTTCTGCTCATCTATCACTGATGCCTGAACATTTCTATATATCCTTACACCAACGTCATGCGTAGCTTCATCACTCTTATCCAGGCGCTTATTGAATTCGTCCTTAAGACATTCAAGCGCAGCATCCACATCCTTTGCAGAAGTATCAGCAGTAGTTTCTGTGTTTTTCAGA
Organism: uncultured Butyrivibrio sp.; assembly: GCA_947168335.1. Lineage (GTDB taxonomy): Bacteria > Bacillota > Clostridia > Lachnospirales > Lachnospiraceae > Butyrivibrio. The sequence continues at coordinate 9,835 of CAMVLM010000003.1, forward strand.
TCCTTAATAGCAAGCTCAATATCCCCGAGCCGCTTTTCCATATTTTGTGCATTTTGTCTAAGAAATGCTATCTCTTCTTCATATTGCTTATTCTGATTCTCAATTTGCTGACGATGAGCCGCCTCAGCCGCTTCATTGGCCTTGATCATTTCCTGTGCACTGAGCTTATTTGCGCGTCTTGTCATAAAGTTATCCATATCCCCTCCCAAAATTCAGAACCATTTTTTACTAGGTTACATCATTTATGCATTTCGTACAATAATCCATTTAATACAATGACTATTTTGTGTATATTAACCTCTAGTTTAAACTTTATTCATAATTTGTTAATAATTCATTGTTATAATCAACAATGTGGTAAGGAAATGATCCACCACAGAGAGCATCAAATTATAGCTCCGAAAGATAGATAAATTTTTTCATAATAGCCCGGGTGCCGAAAGGTGCCTGGGCACTCCTCATTAATAGGCCTTTTTTGGCCATTATCACTGACCTTCAACAGAAGTTGTCACTGACTGAATTTCTTCATTGAGCGTAAGCATTCTCTCGTCCAGCTCAGCCACCATTTTTGCACACTCAAAAAGCTGCGCCTTTATTGTAGCAGGTGCTTTGGATTCGAATTTATACTGGATCTTATGCTCAAGGCTTGCCCAAAAGTCCATGGCAACCGTACGGATCTGTACTTCAACCTTGACATTGGCCATTCTGTCCGACAAATAAACGGGTACGGCAAGTATCATATGATAGCTTCTGTATCCGCTGGTTTTGGGATTCATAATATAATCCTTGATAGTGAGCACTTTAATATCCTGCTGATTACTTATCATGTCGGCAATCCTGTAAATATCCGACGTAAATGAGCATATAATACGAATTCCGGCTATATCATTCACATATTTGACCATATTTTCCAGAGTGGACTCATAACCATGTCTCCTGAGCTTTTTAACTATGCTCTCAGGGGTCTTGATTCTGGACTTGATATGCTCTATAGGATTATATCTGTGAACCTCCTGAAATTCGTCATTAAGTATCTCTAACTTTGTATTTATCTGTTTTAATGCAGAATTATAAAGCAAACTGACTTCTTCCCAGCTTTTAACATCTCCATCAGATAATCTTGTCTCCATATTTCCCCCTGTGTAACATCATTTTTTCCAATAATCCTTGTTCATGGAAAAAGCTACCACAAGCTTTTTGGGCAGAATCTTATAACTCCTTCCAAGCTTGTAACCCATAAATCTGAAACCGCACATAATAACATAATCAGGAACCAGGTAAAATTTACCAATATGTCTGAAATGCCTGATAGTATCCCTGACCATTTTTTTGCCCTCTGTCTCGGAACGAATTCCCGAAAAGATCTCCGGATGATCCGTCTGTGATACTCCCAGATCAAAATTCCTGCTGAACTGCTGTGTATAACTGTAATTATGCGAATGAATCACCCCTGCTTCCGGAACATAGCATATGGCATATCCCTTATACATTGCATTTCCGGCAAATACCATATCCTCATTAAAAATAGTCTTTTTGAGGAAGCCTCCCACCTTGTCAAAAACATCTCTTCTGTACATTGCACATACATTTGAACAGAAGAAAGTCTTTATTCCGAGTTTAGGCAAATCCTTAATGGTTTTCCTAATTGCGACTGTAGGATAATTAAATTTCCTTGAATAACGCTCTGCAAGATTGCAATCTGCTTTGGGATACTGTCTGCCATAAGCAGCAGCAACTTTAGGATCCTTTAAAGCCTTAACAAGATGTGAAATAAGCATATTATCCCTTGGTACCGCATCCTGGGTTATCATCAGGAAATAATCGGCATCCGACATCTGCACGCCCATATTTCTGGTGTTGCCATGATCAAACTCAGACTTTGCAATATGCTTAACAACAATATTGTCATACTTATTTACGGTATCAACAACATCTTTCTTCTCAACAAAGTAATGCTTCTCAGTATTAATAATAATAATCTTATTAGGTGAAAACGCCTGCCTCTCAAGCTCATCAATAAGCATTGCCAGTTCAGCACCCGGCTTATACACCGGAATGATTACATCTACTTTTTCCATAAACTTCCCTTATCTATATAGGAAACTCAACGAAATTTCCTATGATATGAAAAAGATAGCCCCGAAAGACTCCGGGGCTTTAATCTTCAGGTTACTGTTCGCCGATATATTTTGAAACATCAGCAGCAATCTTATCACTATATTCCTGAACACTGGATGAAACCTGATAACTTGTATCATCAAACAGGAATCCATGAAGCCACTCAACATTGGATGAGAGTGTCATAGGAAGAACACAGCTTCCCTTCTTACCCATGGTGCCGGTTGTACGCATATCCGCCATCGGGAATCCATCATTGGCAACTACATTATATTTTGTAACATTCGGCAGATAAACATTTATTATGTCTTCCAGGTCAAGTGAGGTATATGTCTGTCCGAATACACTGTTTGCAACGCTTACCAGATCAGAAGCACTTGCTGTCTTGGCTTTCTCAAGAATAGCCATAAGCACTGTTCTCTGTCTCTCTGCTCTTCTGAAATCATCTCCGGCTGTATATCTGATTCTGCAATAAGCAGTTGCCTGAAGACCATCCAGAGTCTGAAGTCCGGGTTCTGTAACCGGTGTATACTTCATGTTCAGCTCTTTTTCACTGGCCATTGTGGACTGATAGTTGTTAAGGTGAGTAATCTCATTCTCCTCAACATTGATCTCAATTCCGCCAAGCTGATTAACTATCTCGGTAAGTCCGCCAAATCCAACAGTAATGAAATCGGTGATATCCATATCAAGGTTCATATTGAGCATTGATATTGCCTGTTCAGGGCCACCGGCTGCATAAGCTGCATTACACTTATTATATGAATCATTACTGAGATTAAGGTATGTATCACGATAAACTGAAACAAGCTTGATCTCATGTGTTGCATTATTGATTGAAGCTATGATGATTGAGTCAGATCTTGTCTTCTTATCAAGCTTACCACCTCTGTCATCAACACCGAACAAAGCGATATTGGTATAGCCTGTCATCTGCTCATTTTCTTCGACACCACTGTTTACGCTGTTAGATATCTTCTCTTCGTCAAGTTCTACCTTGCCGACTTTATCAACACCAAGTCCGCCAAATAAAAACCAGGCTGCAACTATAAGTAATATAAGAAGTACTAATTCAACTCCCAGTACAATAAATGCACGTTTCTTGTCTTTTTTTCTGTTTCCTCTTCTAGAGCCCCCACTTCTACGGCCACCATTAGCAGGTCTGCCGCCCCTACTGCTCCTAAGCTCGTCGCCATTACGATTCGACATGTCAGCACAATCTCCTTTTTTGCTTAGTTTTCCACTGACCTATTTTGACACAAAAAAGGAAAATATACAAGTCGAATAACCTTTAATATGCGTTCTTATTAACAAAGCCATGGAACAATGTTCCAAACAGAATTCTAATATCAAATTCAAAGGTCCAGTTTTCAATATAGTATATGTCGTATTCTATTCTCTTACGTATAGAAGTATCTCCCCTGTAGCCATTTACCTGAGCCCAGCCCGTTATACCGGGGCGAACCTGATGCTTGACCATATATCTGGGAATCTCTCCCTTAAATTTCACAACAAACTGAGGTCTCTCAGGTCTGGGGCCAACCAGTGACATATCCCCCCAAAGTACGTTAAAGAACTGCGGCATCTCATCAATGCTGTGTTTTCTGAGGAATCGACCGACTTTTGTTACTCTGGGATCATCTTTGGTAGTCCAGCCCTTCTTCTCAGCGGATTCGGACTGCACTTCCATAGTCCTGAATTTAAACATCATAAAGCTCTTGCCATGAAGGCCAACTCTTTCCTGCTTAAAGATGATAGGTCCGGGACTGGATAATTTAACCGCAATTGCCGCAAGAAGCATTGCGGGTGAAAACAGAATAATAAGAATAATCGATCCGATAATATCAACTATTCTCTTCATAAATGCATTAAATCCATTTGTCAGAGGAACATATCTGATGTTAATAACCGGAAGTCCGAGTATCTCCTCCGTATATGGATTGCTGGGGAACAGGCTCGTGTAATCCGGAATAAACTTTGTATGAACGCCTGACTCCTCACATATAGCAACAAGTTCTTCCAGCTTGTCATATCGATCCAGAGGAAGAGTGATTGTAATCTCATCATAACTGTTGTCGGCAAGAAATCTTGTGAGCATATCAATTTCGCCCACAACCTTAACTCCATGATAGCTTGTTCCTATCGGAACCATATCATCCAGAATACCGCTTACAACATATCCCCACTGAGGATTGCTGTTGATCCTGCTGATATATCCTTCAGCAGACCTTGAATATCCGATAAGCAGAATATGTTTTAAATTGTATCCTTTTCTCCTTACATATCTGAGGAATCTGCGGAGAAGCACTCTCGAAAGGCTGGTGAGAACAATATTGATAAAGAAGAAATACACTATCATGGATCTTGAAAAGTCTATCTGCTTAACAAGATACAGGACAACGTAGAAACCGATCAGACCAACCAGATTGGCAGAAAAGATATTATACAGCTCATATCTCATCTTGGTTGCGCGCTGAGGCGTATACAGATTAAACATACTGTACAGCGCAATATATGCGGGCACCAAAACATAGAGGGCAGAAAAATATGTCCTCATAGACAAATATCCGACTTCAGGATCTATCTTTGAAAAAGGTGATTCAAATTTAAAATACCAAGCCAGAATATATGCACAGGCTATTAAAATTCCGTCCCCAACAATATGCAGTCTGTTAAGATTTGTCTGATTATCTTTAATCATATTATGATTATTCTATACCAAATCACCCTGCAAGTCTACGAATACAGTTTAGCAGCAGTTCCATTTCGATTATGATATAGTTCCCCACATTTTTTGTTTTGAAAGGTACTTTCTTATCCTTATTATCCAGAATTTTATTAATTCCTTTAACAAGGCCTTTAGCATAAGAAAGTCCCAGATGTTTTCTTGCAAAATAAATCTGTTTAATCAAAATTCCGACTATGATTAACGGCAAATTGATAACAAATTGAAGTGCCGGCATATTTTTATAAATCAGGTACAGGTTGTTTGCAGCAGTCAGTTCTTCTTTGAAAACATTATACCTTGAACCGCTTGTGCCGCTTCCGGCATGATAAACTATTGCTTTTGGCTCATATATGTTCTTATACCCATAAATGCGTGCTCTGTATCCAACATCAACATCTTCGAGGTAACAAAAATGCACCTCGTCAAAATATCCTATTTCTTCAAAGACACGCTTTCTGTAAATAGCAGCACCGGCACATGCACTGGTCACAGCGCATCTTTTGGAATAGGAAGTTCTGCTTTTATCCCTTCCGGGCGAAAACGCCCATCCCAATGCACAGTAATAATCTCCTGCATCATCGATAACTTCAGGATTTTTAAGAGACAACATCTTGGCCCCGACAGAAAAGATCCTGCTATCACGCTCGATTGAACTGACAAGATTTTCAATCATCCTCTCATCAGAAACCGTATCATTATTAAGAAGGATCACATATTCAGTTTTTGACATCCTGATACCGACATTAACAGCATAAGAAAAGCCTGTGTTTTCCTGAAGAAGGCAGAACTCTGTTTCAGGATAGTTCTGCGGTTTCTTAGCCATAAATTCCCTGGCGTATTCCACGCTGCCATCAGTGGATGCATTATCCACGATTATTACAGGTGCTTTATATGTCTGTTTGCCAAGGCTTCGCAGACAATCCTTCAGGTATTTCCTGCCATTGTAATTCGGAATAACTATTGTAACTTTTTCTTCCAAAGTCCTGATACCCACTTAAATACTTGTCTCATATGCAGGATCCCATAAAACATGATATCCCTCCTGTCTGACAAGCTTACCAAATCTGATGCATTTCTCTCTTATTTCTTCCTCTGTTCCGATATCAGAAGATAAAACCTTTGCATTTTCCAATGTGTCTACATAAGGCATTCCGAACACGTCCTCATATATTCCGGCAAGTTCAGGCCTTATTTTCATGCAGCGCACATCAACCGCATCCGTATCCTGTTGAAGAACTGCCCTGTGCTGGATACCACCGCTGAATCCCTTGGGAAGGTTTTCAAACCTTACCCAGCCATTCTCACGGTAATTACCACCCATAATGGCACCTTTGCGATTGGTGATTCTGCCACCCACGACACCCACATCGCTTCTCTTCTCGAAAATATCTCCATCATAGTCCACGCGGTAAAAACCAACATGCTTAAGATCCGAAACCTTGCAGTCAATTCCGCTTGATTTAAGGAAATCATAAACAGCACGCCTTCCTGCCTCATAAGCATAGGTCTTGCTCTGCGGATTGGCAGATGTGGAATTGTCATGACTTCTCCAATGATACAATACCTTGGGAATATGTACCACCTGTCTTGCTGCATTTGGTACCCACATTGCATCACCTATACATCTAAGGAAAAGGTCATAATCCTGTGCTCCGTCATATTCCGGTCTGAATCTGCATCTGAAAATTACATCAGACCTGATGGTTGTAAGATGACAGATATAATTATTTGACAGGAACATATCAGGATTAAATGATGACTTCCTGTGAAGCTGGAAAAATCTGGTTCCTTCAGCATCACATTTGTCCTCATCCGAATATATAAGCTTCGGATAATTCCTTATAGCTGTAATAGCCACCTCACACAACGCGTCCGGTGTAATATAATCATCATGATCAAGAAGAGTTATATAATCTCCTCTTGCAACATCCAGAGCCGCATTGGTATTTGCAGATATCCCATCATTGGACTTTAGCTTGAGATATCTGATTCTTCCATCTCCTGCCGCATATTTCTCAACAGTTTTTGTAAGAGGATATATAGTCAGCTTTTTGCCGTTATGTTCCTTTATAACAGGCGCTTCCGCAAGTATCAGCTCCCACTTTCCATAGGTCTGATTTCTGACGGATTCTATCATTTCAGTAAAAAAGGCCTTGTCCGTATTATAGCAGGGCACAATGATACTGATAAAAGGCAGCTTTTTTGATTTGGAAGCATCATTCAAAATGGATCTGTACCATTTTCTCTGCTTCTCCAGCTGTTCTTCAGATGCGGGAACAAATTCATAATTATCTCCCATCTGATCGTGGATTCTTTCAGCTGCTGCCACAACAGAGTTATACACACCGTTTCTTTTTGCGTATGCAATTGTCTTTTTAATATTATTCAGCATATGCTTATTATACATCACAAGAGACTGCCAAAAGGCAGTCCCTTATAATTATTCCCCGTTTGTGATCAATCTGTCAGGCTTCTATAATTGCTTTTACAGCAGCAGTAAGTTCTTCCTGCTTTTTGTTTGCATCTTCAAGGCTGCTTCCCTTAACGCCCATGTAGAACTTAATCTTAGGCTCTGTTCCTGAAGGACGTGCGCAGCACCATGCGTCATTATCAAGCGCAAAGTACAAAACGTTTGATGTAGGAAGACCAGTCTGACCCTTTTCTCCTGTCTGAGGATTTACGGTTTCGCCTGTCTTATAATCTCTGAATTCTTCTACAGTCCAGCTTCCGAAGCTCTTGGGAGGATTGCTTCTAAGTCTGTCCATAAGAGCAGCAATCTCCTTTGCTCCCTCAATTCCCTTCATTGTAATGGAGTACTGACCCTCTTTATAGTAACCATAATCTTCATACATATCGATCATGGCATCCCAAAGAGTCATGTTGTTCTTCTTGCAGAAAGCTGCAACCTCGCAGAGCATCATAACAGCTACGATTGCATCCTTATCACGTGCGTGTGTTCCTGCAAGACATCCGTAACTCTCCTCAAGACCGAATACATAGTTGTATTCCTGATTGTTCTGCTCAAAGAGTTTAATCTGCTCACCGATATACTTAAATCCTGTAAGAACTTCAATATAGTGAAGGCCATGCTTCTGTGCAACCGCCTTAGCCATGTTTGTTGTAACAATAGTTGTTACAAAAGCAGGTCTCTCGGGCATTGTGCCTGTAGCCTTTCTCTCACGAAGAATATACTCACCGATAAGCATACCTGACATATTACCTGTGAAAGGTATATACTCGCCTGTCTTTGTATCCTTAGCATATACACCAAGACGGTCTGCATCAGGATCAGTAGCAAGAACAATGTCTGCATCCTTTTCCTTAGCAAGCTCAAGGGCAAGCTTAAATGCCTTAGGATCCTCAGGGTTAGGATAATCCAGTGTTGTAAAATCAGGATCCGGAAGTTCCTGCTCGGGAACGATATATACGTTCTTGAATCCAAGCTCTGAAAGAACTCTCTTTACAGGAACAAGTCCTGTTCCATGGAAAGGTGTATATACGATTGAAAGCTTGTCAGCCATCTCCTTGATAGCATCAAGGTGAATGATCTGCTTCTTAAGCTCAACCATATATGCATCATCGATATCCTTGCCAATGATCTCGTAAAGACCTGCACTCATAGCCTCTTCCTTGGTCATTGTCTTAACTTCATGATAATCGGTAATAGCCTTAACTTCTCCGATAATTCCTGTATCATGAGGAGGTGTAACCTGTGCGCCATCCTCCCAGTAAGCTTTGTAACCGTTGTATTCCGGCGGATTGTGGCTGGCTGTAACCATGATACCTGCAATACAGTTAAGCTTTCTCAATGCAAATGAAAGCTCGGGTGTAGGTCTGAGTTCATCGAAAACATAAGCCTTAATTCCGTTTGCAGCAAGGCATCTTGCAGCTTCATCAGCAAATTCAGGTGAAAAACGACGGCAGTCATAAGAAATAGCCACGCCTCTCTTGGCTCCATCTGCTCCGCCATTCTTCTTGATATAATTTGCAAGACCCTGAGTAGCCTTACGAACAACGTACTTGTTCATTCTGTTGGTACCTGCACCAATAACTCCTCTAAGACCACCGGTACCAAACTCCAACTCCTGATAAAATCTATCCTCAACCTCTTTCTCATCATTTCTGATAGCAAGAAGTTCATTCTTGGTATCCTCATCGAAATAAGAATCATTCAGCCAGTATTCTAACTGTTTCATTGCGTCACTCATTAATTTTTCCCTCCTCGTACAGTGATTTTCTGACATATTTAGTAAAGCATTACTAGGCTCAAAATGCAAGCAAACAACTTTTCATGCTTTGCTTTCATTTTTCAGGCATTTCTTAAACTGCTGTATCCTTCTACGTTAAGTGAAAAATCACTTCTGTCCAGTGAAAAATTAGGATTGTAGTAAGGATCTCCCTTATCGAGAACTTCTTTCCATTTCTCTCTGAAATGTTCAGATTCCTTGTCATATCTTTTAGCATTTTCGCCTTCAAGATCAAGTCCTCTTGAAGCAGACTCATAATGATACATCTCAGCAAAAGGTGTAAATATGTTCAAATATCCTTTTGCACGTAATTTCAAGCAAAAATCTACGTCATTAAGAGATACTGCAAATCCGGGATCAAATCCCTGTACCTCATCATATTTTTTTCTGGAAACCATCAGGCAGGCGCCTGTTACAGCAGACATATCCTGCGCATAGCAGAGTCTTCCCATATAACCAAGGTTCATTCCCTCCTGGCCATAATGGCAGTGTCCGGCTGTCCTGTGTGCTCCAAGTCTTAAAACGATACCGGCATGCTGGATCTTCCTGTTGGGGAAATAAAGCTTACCGCCTACAGCTCCCACATCAGCCCTCTGAGCATACATAAGAAGCTCTTCAAGCCAGTTAACTGTGATAACCTGTGTATCGTTATTAAGAAGAAGTACATATTCTCCGTCAGAATGCTTAACTCCGTAGTTTACAACCGCTGAATAATTGAATGGCGGTCTTGTTCCGTCCGGATTGAGATTTGCAGGATCATCATAATAATTCACGATTTTGATCACTGAACCCATTGCGCTGCTTTTCAGCTGATCGTAATAAGCAAATGTCTCTTTGGAAGTGCTTCCATTTTCAACAACTATAATCTCATAATTATCGTAAGTTGATTTTTCATATATGGAAGTAAGACAACGCTTTAAGTCCTCCACATGCTCACATGTGGGAATTACTATTGAGATCTTGGGCATTCCCTCAACCTCGTAGGCAATCTTGAAGATTGTCTCAAAGGCTCTGGTACTGGATATCTTGAAATGCTCATAGCCATGTCTTCTAAGATGATCGGCTACTGCGCCTCTGGCAGCATCTATGGCGTAGCTCTTGGCACTGATATCAGATGCCACGCTGCCTGCATGGGATCTCCAGTAATATAAAAGCATGGGAACATGAACAATATTCTCGGCGTTGTCAGTAAGTCTCAGAATCATATCATGATCCTGGCTGCCATCGAACTCTGATCTGAAAAGTTCGGTACCATCCAAAAGGCTTCTCTTAAATACACTGAAATGGCAGATATAATTATTTGCCCTTAAGTTATCAGGTGCATAGTCCGGTTTGAAATGCATGGTGATCATATGATCAATGCTCTTACCGGAGAAGGTTGCCTCATCACAATAAATGTAATCTGCATTCTTCTCGTTTATCACTTTTACATAGTGATACAAAACTTCAGGATGAAGAATATCATCATGATCAAGAAGTCCGATAAACTCTCCATCCGCATACTTTAAGCATTCATTGGTGTTTCCTGAAATACCGGTGTTTTTCTCCAGTCTGTGGTAAACAATTCCGGTATGCTCAGTCCTTCCCAGCTTGTTTCGCTCATCCTTCTCATACTCTCTGACAATCTGCTCTACATATGCATGATCCTTGTCAGAACCGTCTGCAAGACAGAGCTGCCAGTTTACATAAGTCTGATTCAGCACAGACTCTATCATGTCTCTGAGGAAATTCTCAGGAGTATTGTAGAGAGGAACCAGGATACTTATAAGAGGCATTCTGGGAAATTCTTCCGCTCTTTCTCTCTTTATTCTGTCCTCATCGGGAAAGCTCTCGGTGCCGTAGTGAACCTTGGCCTTCCTCTCAATCTGCTTGTACTTTAACTTTGCAATGACTCCGCGAACAGATCCTGCATTCTTAAGTCTGTCCTTCTGTCTGATCACAAAATGCATTGTATTTCTTGCAGGCGTACTGGCTTTCCATACAGGATTATTCTTGATCCTGTTAAGTTTAAACTCCAGCTCCTGGTTTTTATCCTCAAGATCCGCTACCTTCTGAGCCAGGTCTGCACTTTTTAGTTTTTCTTTTTCGTATGCTGTTTTATAGTCAAATTCCGTATTATCTGTCATCATTTCACCTTAAGAAGATTTGGCACCCAGTTGATAAGTTTCAGACTTCCTGTCTGGTCGAGCGCCACCATTCCTATCTGATAATAACCGGGCTGAAGTTTTCCTGTTTCTATTCGAACTTTAAAGCCGGTCATATCCACATCTATCTGATCCTGAAGTCTGAGTTTTATATCCGGTCTGTACCATGTATAAACCGGCAGGCTGTATACCATTGCAGAAACCGGTCTGGCTCCTTTATCAAGTCTTTCAACCTGACGAAGCACCAGTCTTCTGTCAAAGAACGCATTGTCAGAACCAATAACAAAACTGTATCCCTTGACGAAATATCCGTCGAGCGCTTCACCATCGCGGATACCATACATCCAGTTTTCCATGGTTCCGGCATATTCAACTCCAAGGCGCAGGCACGCATCCTGTCTTGCCTCCGGATATCCCTGTTCATGTACTTTTATCTTGTGATAAGGAAGATCAAGCACAGGCAGAAAATCCTCGCAATGGATTATCGCGCTTATGGTCTCATCATCAGTCAGATATCTGCTGTAGAAGGGATCCATATTATAAAAGCCCGGATGCCTCTTCATCAGAACATCATATTCATTCGCAAGCCGTTCCATCTTCTTAATATCAAGAGTATCAAGTCCTCTGCTCAATGACTCATGATGATAAAGACTTATGTGGTTACAGCAGACATTATAATATCCCTTCTGGAAAACGCTGTAACACAGATCGACATCATTGAAAGCAACCGGCAGTTCCTCGGGGAATCCACCTACCTCATTAAACTTTTCCCTGCTAATCATCAGGCAGGCTCCGGTAGCTCCGATGAGATTGTGTATACCTCTGTTATAGCCGAAATAATGTGCCTTCTGATCATGCATCCTCTGCAGCTTATGAACCGGGCCAAGTCTTACATTGGTAATTCCGGCATGCTGTATAAGATCACTGTCAGGGTACAGGAGCTTTGCTCCAACCACTCCCACATGCCTGAGTTGTGCCTGCGAGAGCATCTCCCTGATCCAGCCATCCTGGATTGCTTCAATGTCATCATTCAAAAACAACAGATAATCGCCACCGGATCTGGCTGCTCCCCTGTTGCACATATATGAGAAGTTGAAATCTTCTACTTTATACAGGTAAGTTATGTTTGTTAAACCATTTATTTTGCTAATGGTATTTATGTATGAACCATATCTTACACGGTTATATGCACTGCTTCCATTATCAACAACTATGATCTCATACTTAATGTTTTTCTCATGAGTAGTTGCCACTATGGATTTAAGACACTGCAGAAGAATATCGGGGTGATCCTTCGTGGGAATAATGATACTGACCGTTGCCGGCTTCATCAGCATATGTCTTGAATTGTGAAAACTTCTTCCGTAAAAAACATCCGTATCCGGATTTCTGTGGAAAAGGATCTCATCAATATGACCGATGGGGAACTCTGTTCCTTTCCTTTTACCAAACGCCCTTTCCTCAATGGCAAGCATACAGAAAAGGACATCAGCTGAAAGCATACTTGCTTCCTTGCCAACTGCCTCAGGGGTATTCTTTTTTACTCCGGAAGTTCCACCCAGCATCCTGAGAGCATTCTCATACTCCTTGGAGGCTGCTTCATAAGTATTTGCTCTGCAGGCAAAGACACTTCCTATATAAAACGCATTCAGATAAGTATCAGGTGACCAGTCCGGTTTAAAATACGGATGACCATACTTACCCTTTGAAACCATCTCGTCCTCATCACCGTATAAAACATTTATCTCAGGATGAGCCTGAAAATAATTTCTAATGTTTTCTTCAGCATGTCCGGCAAGTTTCCCTTTTGGGCTTACAAAAATCAGAATCTTTTCAGCAGTTGCTGTGGGATCAGCTTCTCTCCATACATCCGTGTAGGAAACCACCTCTGTGACAAGCTGAATACGCCCTGTTACTTCATAGGCAGAACCGCCTATTACAGTCATAGGACGCTTTTCGCGCTTGTGCTCCCAGATGTTATATGCATTCTTCATGTCATTAACTTTACTCTGGTAAGCCTTTTTTCTTTTAGTTATAAGAATCTTCTTGGCAACTTCCTTAAGCATGCATTTACAGCCTGTCGGCTCCCCTTACTTTGAGAAAAACTTTCGCTTGATCTTGCGAAGGAATTCCTCTTTCTCCTCCTGGTTATCACTCTCTGCCACACGCAGAGAATCTTCCAATGTGACCGCTGTTTCCTTGGGAATAAGCGTCATCATCATCGTAACCTTAAGATGATTCTCACGCATTTTCTCTATGGAATCATCATTCACTCCAAATTCAATATTCGGATCATCTGTTCCGAATACCATACTGTCTTCAGAAATCCATGAACCATTGGGGTGGATTGTCATATGCATTCCACTCTCCTCAACAGAAATACCATTCCACAGAATCTGTTTCAGAGTCACGATACATGCCCCAAAAGCAGGATCAATTCTGATATTCTGCACCTGATCGTTACACTCAACATCAACAGTAACAATATTGTGCTCATCATATGAATTATCCGGGAAAATGGAATCATCTTCACTATATCCATCTCCCTCATCTACATATATCTGTATCTCCTCAGCACTTCTGGCGGTCTCAACCTGGCCCTGAAGTTCCTTGGGAACAATTGCATTTCTGCCTATCATTTTCCAGAGCTCTACAGTAGACTTACGTCTTCCTGTAACATACTTCTGAAATTCAGCTTCTTCGCTGAGAAGATTTTTAATATCCTCATCGGAAAGCTCTATCTTGTCATAAAGCTCTTTCACATCAAGCTTCTCACGATTTCTGTCCTCCAGCTTGTAGCTGTAAAGTGCTCTGAAAGCAATTTCCTTTGCAGGAATACATTTTCCATAAGTCCATTCATAGTCAATTATAGTCCAAATAGGACCGTTAACCAGAATATTAGGGAAAATAAGGTCATAGTCAGTTACAGGATAATCTGCCCTGTATCCAATTCTGCGCATGTATTCCCTGAAAAGTGCATTGAATGATTCCATATCATCAGACTCAAGACATGCATCAAACAATGCCGTAAGCGGTATTCCATTTACAAAAGAGAATATCGCACATCTTCCCTTTTCATCAAGCTGACAGTCATTGACTTCAAGATCGCCGCCTCTGTACCTCTCCCTGAGGCCATAGTAAGCATCCTGCATACCAAATACATGGTCTATTGCAGCTTCTGTAAGAGGGTGCTTTTTGATAATCTTTCTTCCCAGCTTATCAACGACAATATCAGTTCTGATCTTAAACTCGTCTGCCCTGTCATTGGAATACTTACAATAAATAGTATCAAAACCAGGTCCCAGAATTACCTCGAAGGAATTTGCAAAATCCGGATACATGCCATCATGTATCAGACATTCATAGGCTCTTTTTTCATTGAATAAAAGCAACCTGTCTCTATCGTAATTTCGTACATTATCCTGCAATTCTCCGTACTGAGGAAGATAATCATCAGAGTGGAGCGATGTCATAAGCTTGTAATCCGGATAAGGATAATAGAAGTGATAATCTGAAATACCGCACTTTCTGAAAATCCTTATAAGTCCGTTTCGGGTAAAGGTTCTTGCCACTGCATCCTTGGAGTAACCTTCTATACCTGCGAAATAGCTTCCCAGGTGGTCCTCCTGTGCTCCTGCAAAATATTTAAGACCCGTTCTGTTTTCAATCGCTATTACGATTCGGCCATCCTTCTTAAGATGCTTTTTCAGCATAAGAAGAAAATTCTCATAGGGAGTCTCTGTACCGATATACCCCTGACCGTACTCAAACACACCAATAAGAAAAATAAAATCAAAGTTCTTGGGAAGATCAGGTTCAATATCCCTGAAATTTCCCACATGAATGGTTACGTTATCGCACTCACTGTTTCTTGTGGCATTGATCTCGCTTCTTCTCCTGGAGAGATCGCAGGCAACAACTTCCCCTGCCTTCTCAGAAAGCATACCTGTAATAGCGCCACAGCCAGAGCCAACCTCCAGAACCTTCTCATTACCCTTCATGGGGATCCACTCGACAATATTGCTTCTGAGCTCAGATAAATGATAAAGAATCGGCCAGCTGGCTTTTTTCTCAATTATCTCCGGATACTCTTCCTTTTTATGCTTTCTGACAATATCAAAGATCTCATTCTCAACGGCACCATCGCTGTAAAGGTCAAGTCCCGCGTAATGCTTGTAATTCAGTTTTACATTCCCAATATAAACTTCTTCCTGCATACCCTAGTCCCTTTTGGCATCTTTTACACTTACTTCAGATTCCATATCATAGTATCCGACAGTATTCTTGTCAGATACAACTGTAATATTGAGTGCATCATAAAGACGATGATACACTACAAAGTCGTCCTGCTCAAACCCGGTAACCCCGAAGGAAACAAGATACTCACCGCCTTGCAGCTGCATCTTCTGTCTGAATGTGATTTCTTTCACATCACCGGCTTTGACAGGTTCAAGAAACGCTTTTTCCACCATGGAATTGGTTCCTGTAATTTCTATTCCCATAATGTTTTTAAAGGTAAAAGCAAAAATCGGAGCGCTAATATCCTTTAAAAACTCAACCTTCATTCTTATTTCAAATTCAGATCCCTTGATTATTGAATTTGTAGTAAGTCCCTTGGAGTCCACTGCATAAAATTCAGTGATTCTGGCTCCATTATTACCATACTCCAAAAGGTCTGGATTAGATTCATTTTTTGCTTCAGCCTGATCTACTTTCTTCTCAGCTGCTGCTCTGATATCCTCATCCTCAAGAAGAGATTTAAAATCACTCTCCGGTAAAGGATACTGTCCTACCAGAACCTGCTTATATATGTCTATCATCTTCTTGGGAGTACCCTCTCCAAGAATAACACCCTTATTAAGAAGAACAGCTCTGTCACAATATCTGCTTATGGTGGACAGATCGTGGGATACAAAAAGAATTGTCTTCCCCTGTTCCTTAAACTCCTCAAACTTGTGATAGCACTTTGCCTGGAAGAATACATCTCCTACTGACAAAGCCTCGTCTACTATCAGAATCTCGGGATCTATGTTTATGGCAACCGCAAATGCAAGTCGCACAAACATACCGCTGGAGTAGGTTTTTACAGGCTGATAAACGTAATCACCTATATCCGCGAATTCGAGAATCGCATCAAGTCTCTTATCAATTTCCTCCTCGGAAAATCCTATCATCATACCATTGAGATAAATGTTATCAATTCCGTTGTACTCCATGTTAAAGCCGGCACCAAGTTCCAGCAGGGCTGAAATGTGGCCGTCAACTTCAACGGTTCCCGATGTGGGTGATAAAACTCCTGTTATGATCTTAAGGATTGTTGATTTTCCCGATCCGTTTGTTCCGATGATACCGATAGTCTCGCCGCGCTTAACCTCAAGATTCACATGATTAAGAGCAAGATGCTCGGTGTAGCCCTTTCCCTTCATGAGACCAAGGGCATCCTTAAGCCTGTCGGAGTTCTTATTATATAGTTTGTACATTTTGGTAAGGTCAGTGACCTTTATAGCAACATCTTTATCCATATAATTACTTTCGTATCTTAATTAAAGAACATCGGCAAAATGGCTCTTAGTTCTCTTGAATATAAGTGAACCCACGCAGAAGATCAGCGCAGTAACAATCCAAAAATAGGTACTAGAGTAAAAATGCTCAAAGAACCACTCGTTCCCATAAACCGCATTTCTGTAACCATTTACAACATAGGTCATGGGATTTAATTTTATTATCCATTTCAGTCTGTCGGGAAGCATGTTGATATCCCAAAGAATCGGTGTAGCCCATTGTCCAACCTGGAGCACAATTGCAAGAATCTGTGTCAGATCCCTGAAGAAAACAACAACCGCACAGGTGGTATAGCATATTGACAGTACCAAAACAAACTCACAA
The DNA here is from genome assembly GCA_947168335.1 of uncultured Butyrivibrio sp. Classification (GTDB taxonomy): domain Bacteria; phylum Bacillota; class Clostridia; order Lachnospirales; family Lachnospiraceae; genus Butyrivibrio. Next base: position 26,958 of record CAMVLM010000003.1, read on the forward strand.
ATAGCGTAATAAAAAATCTGTAATGTGTAGATTGTGGGATAATGCCCATACATAATAGCCACAACCATCATAACGCACGCAAAGAATACGTGTATGAACAGCGCCGCAATAACCTTGATAAGCGGCAGAATACTTATTTTAAAAAGCACTTTCTTTACAAGATAATTATATTCCAGTAAAGATGTGGTTCCATTCATCAGTGCTTCATTAAAGAAAAACCAGGGAACCAGACCTGTCGTAAGGAAAAGAACGTAAGGTACGTCAACTCCTCCTGCCACCATCTGGGATCTGGTCTGAAATATAACATCAAATACAAAGAAATACATCAAAACAGTGACCACCGGCTGCACCAGTGCCCACACAACGCCCATGTAAGAGCCCGCATATCTCTTTTTAAAGTCATTGACCGCCAATCGCCAGATAAGCTTACGGGAGTTAAACAGCTCTACAGGCAAAACCATAAGCTTGTCATACCATGCAGTCACAAGTATTGCCGATAAAACTATCAAAAGCACAGCACATATTTTTTTCAGAATCTCAGTGTGCTGATCTGCCAGCGGATTATAATGCAGGACAATGACCAGCATGAGTGCTATGGCTGCGGCATAATAGCATCCCAGTACTCTGCTCTTAGGCAGAGCACTGAAAAATGGCACCCTATCTCTGTTATCCTTGGCCATTACTTAACTCCATGTTCTCTTTTGTAATCTGCAAGTGTTCCCCATTTAGGGTCCTTCTCTGACATGATAAGCTCAGACTCATCACTGTAAGGCCACTCAATTCCGATTTCAGGATCCTTCCAAAGGATACCGCCCTCATCATCGGGATGATAGAAATCAGAACACTTATATGCAAATTCAGCATAATCTGAAAGCACTACGAAACCATGAGCAAATCCCTTGGGAATAAAAAACTGCTTTTTATTCTCAGCTGAAAGTGTTACACCAAACCATTTTCCAAAGGTCTTGGAACCCTCTCTTAAATCAACCGCAACATCAAAGACCTCTCCGCTTACTACACGGACAAGCTTATCCTGAGGAAAGTTCTTCTGGAAATGGAGACCTCTCAATACACCCTTTTTAGATGCAGACTGGTTATCCTGAACAAACTCCATGTCAATTCCGCATTCAGCAAAATCTCTTTTGGAGTATGTCTCCATAAAATATCCTCTGCTGTCTCCAAAAACCTGAGGTGTGATAACCTTAAGACCTTCTATTTCACATGTTTCAACTGTAATCTTTCCCATTGTACTAATTTCCTTCCAAAAATATATTAATTACCTGAAGTTGCAGTGCTGCCTGTTGCTGAACTGTCATCCGAAGATCCGGATGTTGACGCAGCATCACCTGTTGTTGTGCCGGTATTGCCATCCGAAGCACTTGACGCGCTGTCGGAAGCCCCCTCTGTTCCTTCGGAAGCTCCGCCTGAAGCACTGTCGGAAGTGTTTGCATTTTCATCCGATGAGCTGCCTGAAGCATTTCCAGCGCTTTCATCACTACTGCTTGCAGCAGCATTCGATGTGTTTCCATCTTCAGGTTTATCCTGTGGCTTATCACCATCAGGTTTTTTCATATCGTCATCACCTAAAGCATCCGGTACCTTCATATCTTCTTCATCAGAAGGCGTCTTGCTGTCAGGATAAGAGTACTCCGTATCAGGAGAATCCATATCATTAAGATCTGTAATATCCGTGCTGTCTTCTTCGGTTGATGCATTGGCAGGTACCGGAACATTGTCCACCACTACAACCACAGAAGGTCTCTGTTCGCTTTTATCAAAAAAATCATCAGCGGTCAGAAATCCCTTAAGGTTATCGCCAATTTGCTCACCATAAGCACTGCTTGTTGACTGTTCCTCTGACTCCGCCACTTCTTCAGTAGTTTCAGTCTGGGATTTGTTGCCCACAAGCTCATCTATCTTATCCTTATTCGCAGCGTATACAACCACCACGATCAGAACAACCGTGGTTATAATAGCTGCAATCGAAAGCCGTAAAGCCTTAGAGTCCATTTGCTACCTCAACAAGATATTTACCGTAATCAGTCTTCATAAGAGGCTCGGCAAGCTTAAGAAGCTGTTCCTTTGTAATAAAGCCTCTCTTGTATGCTATCTCCTCGATACATGAAACATAGAGACCCTGTCTCTTCTGGAATGCACATACGAAATCTGCAGCATCAAGAAGTGAATCATGATTTCCTGTATCAAGCCATGCAAAGCCTCGGCCCATTGTCTCAACACGAAGATCGCCTCTTCTGAGGTATTCATTGTTGATACTTGTAATCTCTATCTCGCCTCTGGCTGAAGGCTTAACATTTTTAGCAATCTCAATTACATCATTATCATAGAAATAAAGTCCGGGAACTGCATAGTTACTCTTGGGATGCTCGGGCTTTTCTTCGATTGAAAGAGCCTTACCGTTCTCATCAAACTCTACAACGCCGTATTCTCTGGGATCGCGAACATAGTAACCGAAAATAGTCGCACCCTTTTCTCTTGAAGAAACTTCCTTAAGGAGCTTACTGAAGCTCTGACCATAGAAAATATTGTCTCCGAGAACAAGTGCTACGGAATCACTACCGATAAAATCCGCACCGATAATGAATGCATCCGCAAGTCCTCTGGGCTGCTCCTGAATAGCATATGAGAATTTCATACCGAGCTGCTCTCCGGTTCCGAAAAGCTCTTCAAAAACAGGAAGATCCCTGGGTGTTGAAATAATAAGCACCTCTCTGATACCCGCAAGCATAAGAGTTGAAAGCGGATAATAAATCATGGGCTTGTCATAAACAGGCATGATCTGTTTTGATATAGCTCTGGTAAGTGGATAAAGTCTGGTTCCGGAACCTCCGGCAAGAATAATTCCTTTCATTTAATTACCTCCAAAAATAACTAAACCGCAACAATTATACCATAAACACGGTGTTTTTACTTGTCGCTTTTACGAACTTCATCTATTATAAACGGCGGTCTTTTTCTGGATTCCTCCAGCACACGCCAAATATATTCTCCAAGTATTCCCAGTGTAAGCATTATAAGTCCCGACGCAAAGAGCACCACGCACATAAGCGATGCATATCCGGCAATCGGTGTTCCCACTGTCAGCTTCTCATAAATCGCACTTATGATTCCTATAAGAGCAGCAATAGCAAACAAAACTCCGCAGACACTCATAAGTCTGATAGGGAAATAGGAAAAGCTCATCATGGAATCAACAACAAGTTTGAACTTTTTACCAAAGGTCCATCTGGATTTACCTACGGTTCTGTCCTTCCTGTGGAAGTAAACCTTGGCTGACTTAAATCCAATCCACATAACCTGCAGTGTAAGTGATGAGTTCTTCTCATCCATCATCTCAAGGACTTTGATTGCCTGTCTGTCCAGAAGATAACAGTCGCATCCCCCCTGAGGCATATCCTTATTGATAGTTTTTCTCACAAGATAGTAGTACATTCCTGCAAAGAATTTCTTTACCGCACCCTCATCTCTTTCAGAACGGATTGCAAGAACAACCTTATTGCCTTCCTTCCACTTTTCATAAAGATCAAGAATAAGGGTTGAATCCTCCTGCAGATCTGCCTGCTTGGTCACAGCACAATCTCCTGTACATACAGAAAGTCCGGCAAGTATTGCCGCATGCTCACCAAAGTTTCTGGAAAGCCTGGTGCAGACAACATTAGGATCCTTTTCAGCTATCTTATTCATGACTTCCCAGGAATTATCTCCTGATCCGTCATCAACGAAGACAATTTCATAATCTCCGAGCTTGTCGAAGATTTTTTCCTTCATGTCCTCATAGAGCATCTCCAGAGTGTCTGAATTGTAATAAACAGGCACAACAATCGAAATTTTGCTCATTAATTCTCCTATCCCTAAAACGCAACAATAGAGAGCCACAGTTTCCCGAAGCTCTCTTTGTTATTATAGTGAACGATAATGCGTCAATAAATATTATAAATTATCAAAGCTTATCGCTGTACATGCTATCGTAATACTTCTGATAATCTCCACTTGTTACATGCTCCATCCAATCCTCATGAGCAAAGAACCACTTAATGGTCTTGCGGATTCCTTCGCGGAACATTGTCTCAGGCTCCCAGCCGATCTCAGCTTTGATCTTATCGGGAGCGATGGCATAACGACGGTCATGTCCCTTTCTGTCCTCAACATAAGTAATGAGGTCGTATGTAAGCTTCTCTTTTCTGGGATCTGAATCGTCAAGAGACTCTCTGAGTACATCAATAATAGTCTGTACAATCTCAATATTCTGTTTCTCGTTGTGACCACCGATGTTGTAGGTCTCAAACAGTTTACCCTGCTCCTGAACCATATCGATTGCCTTGGCATGATCCTCAACATAAAGCCAGTCACGAACGTTCTTACCATCACCGTAAACAGGAAGTGCCTTTCCCTCAAGTGCATTGTGGATCATAAGAGGAATAAGCTTCTCCGGGAACTGATAAGGTCCGTAGTTATTTGAGCAGTTTGTAATATTAGCAGGGAACTTATATGTATCCATATAAGCCTTAACAAGCATATCTGAACTTGCCTTACTTGCTGAGTAAGGGCTGTGAGGATCATAAGGTGTATCCTCATAGAAGTATGCATTGGGATCCTCAGGAAGTGATCCGTATACCTCATCTGTACTTACATGAAGGAATTTCTTTCCTTCTTTAAATGAGCCATCGGGAAGCTCCCATGCCTTCTTGGCAGCATTAAGCATTGTTGCTGTACCAAGAACGTTTGTCTCAACAAAGATTTCAGGGTTGACGATTGATCTGTCAACATGGCTCTCAGCTGCAAAATGAACAACACGATCAATATCATTCTCTTCAAAGATCTTGTTTATAGCATCTCTGTCGCAGATGTTAGCCTTTACAAATGTGTAGTTGTCTCTGTTCTCAACGTCCAGAAGATTCTCAAGGTTACCTGCATAAGTAAGCGCATCAACATTGATGATACGGATCTCGTTATCGTACTTTTTAAACATATAATGTATGTAGTTGGAACCAATAAAACCTGCTCCGCCTGTTACAAGATAAGTTCTCATTATAATCCTCCATGAAATAAGAAATAATAACTCATAGTGTATTCTAACCGCTAACAATAATTAATGCAAATCATAAAATATAGAAGATAATTATGCCTGCCAGAATAAGCACCATTCCTGCTATTTTGTTACTTGTAATGCTTTCTTTAAATATGATTCTACTTAAAAGCATTACCATAATATAACCCACCGGTTCGATTATGACAACATACATATAAGGCATGTGTCCATAGCATATGATAGCTATCAGCATCGACACCACCAGCATTCCATATCCTCCGATAACAAGGATATTCAGATACTGACGTATAAAACCCGGATATTCTTTCTGTGAGCTTTTCTTAAGCAGTATCTGAGAAACAGAAGCGATAAGCTGTCCCACAAGCATCAGTAAAATAAAGGGTATCATTGGCTGCCTCCCTTCATTTTTTCTGCATCATCATTCTCAGGCTGCCTGTTCAGTATAATAGTGCCCGCAATAACAAGGATAACTCCCACAACTTTCTGAACAGTCACGCTTTCGTGGAAAAGTACAACACTCCAGAGAAGTGACCACAAAAGAGTCATCGCCTTGTTGGCATAAGCGATTGATAATTCAAATCGCTTCAAAAGCTGCTGCCACAGTATTGCATAAATGCCAAGTACGGCAAAATCAAGCAGATAGAACAATATAAACGGCAAAGACAAAAATTCGTAATTTGAAACAATTTTACTTATCACCGTAGTCAGTGAATAAATAAGTACCGCTCCCTGTAAAAAGAAAACAGCAGCGAGCTTCTTACTTTTTACCATATATCGCCTCCGCAAAGTGAGCTGCTATATGCTCATTTCCGGCTTTATTCACGTGAATATTATCAAGAAGATAGTCCGAACTGTTTCCCTCATCAATTGTTCCGTAATAGTTGTCGATAAAGGACACTCCCCTGTCTCCGCATACATCGATCATATGCTGTCTGTAGGTTGTAAGTCTTCCGTTTCCGAAATCGACCATATCACCGTTCTTAAGCGAACCATCTTTATCATAGGCATAGCAGAAAGTAAATGACATGCACACGATTCTGATAAAGGGATACTTCTCCTGAATCATCTTGATTCCGGAACTGAGAGCGCCCATATATGTCATGGGATCATCTGCATTCGAAGGATTTCTGCCCGGTCTTAAATTTATATAATCCGTTGCATCGTAATAAACAACCAGCGTATCAATCTTGTTAAAATCCAGATCTTTTAAGGCACTTGTATTCCTGGTATATGCATAATCCTCATAGGTCTGTGCAGTAGTCAGCATGTCATCAAAGTTTCCCTCTGATATCGACTTTGCCACATTGTAAAAGCTGAATCTGTCCATTGAATAATCATCCTGATATTCAGCATTCTTAAGTGCAATATTGCTTGCCGGGAAACCTGCATTTACGACATTTGCTCCTGTTTTAGCCGCAATCTGCGCACAAATTCCATCTTCTGAGCTATCGTAAGTAACCGCATCATTACCCAGGACCAGAATATTTTCCTCTCCGTCATCCTCATGTCCTTCAAGCTTATCACTGGTAAGAACAAATATCTGATCCTCTATTTCAACTTCAAATTCTGAAGCATCCACATCCGAAGTATCGATCTTAAATCCCTTGTTCCAGATGCTCAGCTTTATTACAACAAAAGCTATAACCGCAACAATAAGTCCTAAAACAATAAAGTGAGCCCATATGGGAATCCCATTTCCGTTTTCTGAATTTCTCTTATCTGACATAATCCTTCCTTTCATGAATACCTGTCAAAAAGCTCCCTGAAATCAAATGCGTCTATGATATCACGCATTTTCTGAAGCTCATCAGCAAACTGTGAACTGCTTGTAATTTCATGTTCTCCATTTGCAAAGCATTCTGTCATATAGCGGTTTATATCCGGCTTGTAATGGGTATAATCCGCATAGTTATCAAGGTCTGTCACCACGTCTTTCATGTTCTGAAAATAAAACAGACGCACATTATCATACGCCAAAAGTTCAGAAGCCGCAAATTGATATTGATTCATTGTGGCATCCAGATGGTTCTCAACTAATACATTATTCCAGTAAAGAATACTGTACGGAGGAAAGAATATATAAAAAGTTGTGTCCGGATTTTCTTTTATGAAAGGAAGAATGTTCTGTTCCAGGTTCTCCCTTGTCTGAGGAATCAGAAGATTCTCATCCATCTTATCAGCAACAGGCTCCGGAACCTCGTAGCCTTGCATAACCCAGTCAATATTGTAATACTCTTCAGTCCACCAGCTTGCATATATCTCTGACATGTTTGAAGGATTTTTCTGTATCATGGGTCTTAATATATATTCAAGAAGAACATCTTTATTCCATAGATACTTAACATCATTCACCGGATTTTTATCATAAAGATACATTGGAAGGGGATATTTTATCTCATCCGTTGCAGCTGTCATCGTAGGCATGTCGAGCCCTATAAAAACAGCCTTAACATCGGAATTCTGCCTTGCAAGAGTTCCCTCTTCAAAAACTATGTCCAGGATATTTTTATCATCCCTGGGGTATGCCCCGCTGTATGAGAGCTTTAAAGTATTAAGCCCCATCAGCTCATTAAAATCATCCGTGTGAAAATTCACCGTCATTGATGAACCGATTATGCAGCTGTCGTAGGTCATGTTTCTTGCCATGCCCGGATTTTGCGAAAGCTGATTATCAACCACATAGGGAAATCCCTTAACCGGCGCATGATAATGGAAAAACGGATCAACATAAATAACAAGCACACTGACTGCCGCAAGCATGACAGCCACAATCGCTGCAAATATCCCTATTAAGTTAATAGCTTTATACTCTTTTTTCTTCATAATTAAAAGTTCACATAAAGGAATGTGCTGACATTCCCAAGACTAAGGGTGCACCATACAAATAAAATTGCCATTACAACCATGGTCAGAGGTCTTCTCTTTATAGTTTCCGCAAGCTCCCTTGCAGGTTTAAGTGCGAAGACAAAAACCAGTGACAGAATAAGGATTATCCACATGCATACATATCCGCCGAAGCTGTAATGGGATATGGGAGTAACCTTAAAAATATACCAAAGCTCATCCAGTTGGAAGCATTCCGCAAGTTTGATACTTATTCTCATGCCATAGTATGCATCAGGAGTTACTATCTTTTTCAGCAGAGTCAGAGCATCGGAAACATTCGCCGCTCTGAAAAATACCCACGCCACCGTGACATAACAGAAGGTCAGAAAGGTCTTAAGCCACCTGAGCGTATCCTTCCCGGAATCTTTATGTATAAATCTCGTAATTACCATCAGGACTCCGTGAAGCATTCCCCAGACAACAAAGTTCCAGCCTGCTCCGTGCCAGATACCGCTCAATAAAAAGACTATCAGAATATTCAAATAAGTCCGAAACTGTCCTTTTCTGCTGCCTCCAAGCGGTATATAAACATATTTAGTAAAAAACTTTGTCAGAGTGATATGCCATCTGTCCCAGAACTCCGCGATATTTGCAGATTTATACGGCGCATTGAAATTGACGTCAAGGCTTACGTCCATCATCCTGCAAATACCTTCAGCCATATCACAGTATCCGCTGAAATCAAAATAAAGCTGAAGCGAATAACACAGAGCAACTATGATAGCATCAAGAGCTGTAAGCGTCGACAGATTGCTGTATCCGTAATCGGCACCAAGGCCCAGCGCATCTGAAATCAATACTTTCTTGGACAGACCGAGCACAAAAAGTATAAGTCCGTTAAGAACGCTTTCAGCATTGACCCTCTTGTTCTTTAAAGTGTTCAGCTCCCCTGTAATCTTTTTATAGTCAGCAAGAGGTCCCTGCAGAATCTTAGGGAAGAACAAAATATAACTCAGGTACTCCCCAAGATTAAATTCTTCAATTTCTCCTTTTTTCAGCATTACAAGAAAAGCTATCTGCTGAAATGTATAAAAGCTCACTGCTATCGGCATTCCCGAAACAGTTCCGAACTTAAAAAAAGCCAGAAATGCCACGTTAAAAATCACCCCGGGAATAACAGAAACTCCCTTTTTCCTGATTAAATATCCCCATAGCCCGTTAATTGCAATACTAAGCAAAATAGCCCACAGACTAAATGAGCCAAAGCCTACAAAAAAGGCTGCCGAACTCAGAATAATCCACAGGCGTATAAGTTTTCCCCGTTTCCCGGCATCATCGATAAAGCTCTGCAGGATATAAAGAATCAACAAAAAAACAGGAAGATATATAAAAATAAAAATGTATGAATTAAATGTCATAGTAGTTAATTTGCCATCTTGGGATCTTCATAAATATTGTATCCGTCCACATTATCCACAAGAATAAGGCCCATCTCCTCCAGACTAACATCTATACTACGATCCTGCCACATAACTATGTATCTGCACTTTGTCTCTCTTGTGGCAGCTAAAAGCTCCTCAGCGTTTATGGTCTCAGGCTTCTCAAACACTTCATGGACCGCATTGTAATAATTCCACTGGGATGCAATGATGTCTCTTCCGTAAGGCATTAAAATATCCGTATCATACTGTCTTACAAAATGTACAAGCTCTTTAGGGAAAACCGCACGAACTCTCGGCTCCCCCTCCTCCGGAGATATCTTATCACAGATATTGATAACTACCTGAGGGATATGATACAGATTCTGCGCTCTGGAAACATACTCGTTTTTGTACACCAGACTTCCACATAAAATTATCACCGCACCAATAACCGCGGTTCCGATTCTCTTATGCTTTGCAAAGAGCTTACAGCCCGCATATGATACGCAGACACTCATGGGCAAAAGCCACAATAATCTGTAATAGGTATCAGCTCCGTCATCAAGTATGGCAACATATGCAATCCTGGTGAAAGGTACAAAAAAGCCCACAAGAATTATTGCCGGAACTATGGCAACCACTATTTTTTTCCTTAAATCCTTTTCAGCTATAAGGAGATACAACAACGCAGCTCCAAAGAGGAAAAGCAGATATCCGTTTCCTCCGTACTGCTTAAATATCACCCAGCTCTCCATGAAAATCCCGTACATATCAGGTCCTCACATTGACATATAAACATAAAGATAAATCACACTCGGCAATACCGATAGGGCAGCCTTGGGAATAATCTTTATATCCCTTGTATAAACAAGCAGCATAAATGATAAAACTGCCACAAAACCGCTTCCGAACATTATTCCCATTGAGCTCATTATTCCTGCTGCCATATTAACCATGAACAGCAAAATCCATGAACTGTTTCGAATAATCCTTGTACCGCCTGCAGTTTCTTCTTTCCACAAATATCCGGGTTTTCTGCAATCCTCGAACATCCATAAAAATAACCACAGAATTGACGGAATTATGAAATTAGCCACCATGGCTTTACCCTGCCAGGTTCTCATCATGAAAAATGTCTCAGACGTGTAAATTGAAGTGTTTCCAAACATCTGAAACAGGGCCACAAATATCATAAAAATCGGAAGCATGTCCTGTTTTGCTCCAAGAAGGATTCTGCCGATTTCCAGATACAAAATGTAAACAAGAGGCATCAAAACAAGCGGAAGAACAGAATGGCATACAATTGTTGCATGAACTCCGCTCATCTTTGCTATAAAAGCTTCCCACATTGTAAAGACAGCCATGGCATGTCTGAGATCCAGACTTGTTGAACTGCCTGTATAGGGAAGTATCGTGTTCATAACATCTGCCTGCTGCGCAAGCAGCGCTTCAACTACATAATAGGCATCATCACCGTCAAAAGGTGCCATAAACACAGCCATAAAAAGCTGAAAGAGCACAATAGCGATAAAAACCCCAAAAAAGATCATGCTCTCAACACTGTACTGGTATTTCATAACCCTTACATCAGTTCTGGGGCTCATCATTGCAGCAGGCTCTGCTCTCTCCTCCCCCTGGAAGGTAAGCACCATAAAGGTTCTGAATCTTCCTCCGCGAAAGTCCTCTTTATACCGGGGCACATATCCATCTTTTATTGCTTTGCGGACCCTTTTTACAGTAAGACATACACCTGCCAGAGCAAGTAATATCTCAATTACAGCGAATATCCTTCTGCAGTATCCAAAAGCTCCATACTGAACATGTATCATACAGGGTATAGCCACCAGTTCAAACACCGCGAAGGACAACAGATATCCGCTTATGTAATTAATGCCCACCGTTCTTTTGGTAATGGGCAGAAAATTTAAAACCAGCTGTCCCATACACATGGGAATTATCAACAGCCAAAAGACAAGTGCTAAAACCGAGAGTACGACCATACTCAGTTAACCTCCTCCCTGAGCATAGCTTCCAGGTGTTCAGTAAAGATATTTATACCTGTGATATTCTCACCACCTCTGGGGATAATGAGATCAGCGTATTTTTTGCTGGGTTCAATGAACTGCTCATGCATGGGTTTAACTGTCTCTGCGTACTGTGTGAGAACAGAATCCACACTTCTTGCTCTCTCAATTGTATCCCTGCGTATACGTCTCATAAGTCTCTCATCAGCATCGGTATCAACAAATACCTTAACATCCATAAGATCTCTCAATTCCTTGTTTTCAAGAATAAGAATTCCCTCCAGAAGAATTACAGCCTTGGGAACCACATGAACAGTCTGATCAGATCTGTTATGGATAGCATAATCATATACAGGGATGTCTATTTCTATTCCCTGCTTAAGCTTTTTAACATCTTCTATCAAAAGCTCCGTGTCAAAGGATGAGGGATGGTCATAATTAAGCCTGCTTCTCTCATCATAGGATAAATCATTGTGCGCTTTGTAATAAGAATCATGACTGATCACCACAATATTATCTCCAAACTTCTCCCGGATAATATTCACTATTGTAGTTTTACCGGACGCTGATCCTCCTGCAATACCGACAACACATACCTTTGACATATAGACCTTCCTTTCAAAACAAAAATTAGTACTGATCCTGATACTCTCTGAGCTGCGACTCATAATAAAGGTGTGCAGCCGGGGCATCGCCCTTATTCTCATAGATAAGTATCTGGATATCCTTATCCGTATGTTCATCATCATACAGATAGTTTATGCTCTCATCCGCCGTAGGATAAAGCAAGCGGAATTTTTTCTCAACAGGGATATATGTCATACTTCCCATGGAAGTATCAAATCCCTCCAGAACCTCGCCGCCTACTGCCTCATATTTTTTACCAAGTCCGACATCATTTACAAGTATATAGGCTTCCTTATTTTCCGCAGCCTCATATATTCTTGATGTTCCGGATATGTTGGCAATCAGGTGTCTTATTCCCTCATCTTCAAGCGCAGGTGATTCCGTATTAATGTATATTATACTGTTATATCCGGTATTCGACAAAAGTGAAAGCTCAAGCCTGAGTTCACTGCCATCAAGAATCATATTGTTAAGATCCTTCTTTGATCTTTTGACAAGCTTATCCCAGTTATCATAGCCCTCTTCTCCCCTGTGATCAGGAAGATCTGCATTTTCATTAAGATATTGTCCAAGATACTCTGTTACCTTATATGCTCCCTGTACATTAAGATGGCCGTGGTCATTAAGATCAGCCGCTTCATCAATCACTCCCTCTGTTTTGAGCATATTGATATAAGGAACTCCGTACTTGTCAGCCACCAGCTGTACAGTGTTGGCAGTTATCTGATCCTTTGTTTCAGCAGAAAAAGGAAGGTAAACCAGAAGAATACCTATTCCGTCTCTCTGACATTCATCAATTATCTTCATCAGATACTCTTCACCGACAGTATGCTCCGGCAGAACCTCGCCCTCCTGGCAGGGCTCATACACGTCAACATCTGTCTTGACCCCATATTGCATCTCAGCGCCCATGAGCTTATTGGTATCACCGCTATCTGTCAGTCTTGCAAAATCATTGCGGTCTATTTCACTCCATCTGTCATGATAAACAATAAAATCGCATAGGAACTGGTTCTTGATTTCCCTGCTCTGAATAAGCTCATCCAATGCAGCAATCTTAAGCCTGCTCAAAGGAAACGCATCCATGTTCAGGTGAAGCTGCTTGACCGAAGCATTGATCATATCCTGTGAGGCCCCTTCATCCATGACATCTAGATACTGATAGTTTTTCTCCATCATGTAGCAGTCAACGATCACATAATCCGGCTTAACATAATCAAGAGCTCTGATCAGTGTCCAGTAGGTCTCCTGCATGACGCTGCCATGACCACCCAGATTGTATGAAGTAATTCCATAGTCATCATATAAAACCAGTGGGTTAATTCCGTCTATAACATGGGATGATCCCAACAGCAGCACATCCAGATGATCCTTTTTAGCCTCATCAAAAAATGCTCTGTTCTTTATATAACTGCTCTTTCTCTCAGTAACCAGCATTGCAGCCATAAGAGCTGATCCAAGCAATACAAGAAACAATATGGTTTTTAAAAATAATCCTAACTTCTTTTTCATAGAAGAACACTTCTCTCCCTAAAACTGTACGTAGATAAATCCGGTCTCATCATATCCCGGTCCCCAGATTCCACAGGTAACCACAAGAACAACTGCAGCAATGTAAATAAACCATCTGAGCCATATTCCCTGACCGGCAATTTTCTCTCTGATACTGATGCCTGCAAGATTCGCAATATCCGCTGCTATAAGTAAATCAATGGATGCTGCAAGAAGAAGCACGTTTGGTCTGTCAAGTCCAAGATTATATAGCCTGCCCTCGGTGATAAAACCGGGATCAGGTATAAACAGATGACTTACCATATAAATAGCTGCCTTAAAGTCAGTTACCCTGAAGAATATCCACGCAATATTAACCAGCATAAATGTGATAACTATCCTGAGAAGTCTGTGGGAAAAGCTCTTCCTGTCCACATTAAAAATGCTGCAGAACTTATCTCTTATAGGTTTAAACACAAATCCCAAAACCTGGTACATTCCGTGAAGCAGTCCCCACATTGCAAAGGACAGTCCTGCTCCGTGCCATATACCGCTTAACAGGAACACTATCAGAACGTTAATGTATTTGCGAACAGTTCCCTTTCTGTTTCCTCCAAGCGGAATATAAACATAATCCCTAAACCACGTGGACAGAGAAATGTGCCATCTTCTCCAGAATTCAGCGATAGATTCTGATAAATAGGGTGAATCAAAGTTCTTTATAAGATCATATCCAAGCACCTTTGCGCATCCGATCGCAATATTACTGTAGCCTGCAAAATCACAGTAAATTTCAAAGGTGTATAATATCGAACCCACAAGTGTTGCAGTTCCTGCAAACTCCTCGGGGTTTGCATAAATGGATGCCACAAGGATTGCACATCTGTCTGCAATGATCAGCTTCATAAAATAACCCCAGAGCATCTGCAGAAGACCATCCCTCATTCTCTCATAATCAAAATCCTTTGGTTCTTTGAACTGAGGAATCATATGTCCCGCACGCTCTATAGGGCCTGATGTCACATTTGGGAAAAAGGATACAAAAAGCGCATATCTTACAATATTTTTCTCAGCAGCTGTTTTTCCTTTATAAACATCTCCGCAGTAGGATATTGCCATAAACATGAAAAAGGAAATACCAATTGCGCCAAACAAAGATATCCCCGAATATTTAGACATTCCCAGAACAGACAAGTTGAGAATAACGGCAATAAAGAGAACTGCTTTTCTTATATTACCTTCTTTTTTCTCCATTATAAGTCCGGAAACATAAGTTGTTATTATGGTAAAAAGAAGAACCGGAATGCCCTTAACATCAAGGGATGCGTAAAAACAGGCACTGGTCAGAAACAGCCAGATATATCGGAATCTGGCAGGTATGATATAGTTCAAAAGTGCCACTATTGGCAAAAAAATAAGAAACTGCAATGAAATAAGCTGCATGATAATTGTACTCCATCAGTTGATAATTAACGACAGTATAACAAATTCAGAGCCAAATAGATATAAATCGGGCAAAAAAATCCTCCAACACCATTTAACCGGCATTGGAGGTGAATAAATCAATTCAGGTAAAATTATTTGCCATAGGTGAAATCATTTATTTCCATGTAGGAAAGCTCTCCGTCATCCTGTCCCAGGGCTTTCTTAATGAAATGAGCAAGAGCGGTAGCGTATATCTGTCTGCCCTTCTCTTTGTAATGAAGCCCATCCTGCAGATAATCATCTACAGTAGTGATCTTGAGGTCGAAATATGTCGCATACATGGTATCCATATATACCAGTCCCTCATCATCAGCAAAATTGCCGCAGATGTCAGCGTATTCAGCAAGTGTTCCTATTCCCTTACTTACTGTGTAGCTGTCTCCGATAACAAAACCATCAGCATTGTACCACATGCAATATGAAGGTCCGCAGATCAGGAATTGTGCATTGGGGCTTATCTCTTTAAGTGTGTTTACACCTACGTTCAATGCACCTTTGTAAGAATGGATATCGTAAGCGGAATCCGCATTATGGAGATCCTTGCCGTTGATATAGTCATTTGCACCATACTCTATAACATAGAGGTCTACCTTGGCAGGATTTACTGCCTTAAGATCTTCTGCTGCCGGATACTTATCCAGATATGATGTGTCATTAACCTTACCAGCGAGGGCGTAGCACATTGCTACAAAGCATGTATCTGTCATTGTGCTGGGTTCCGGATCGCCACCGCGCTCTAATGATGCAGCAGTTCCGCCTATTGCAAGATTGTAGTATTTAACATTATCCAGAAGTGCACATGTATATGCCGGTATAGAAGAACCGGTTCCTCTTGCATTATCAAACTGGCTGTCACCCATAAATACTATAGTTGTCTTACCATCATCCTCAGAAGAAGCAGCTTCATCAGCCTTATTTGCATCCTCCTGAACCGGCTGTGTAACTTCCTCTGCTTTTATTTCAGGTTCAACTATTTCTTCAGGTTCATATGATGTAGCAGCCTCAGCGGAAGATGTTTCCGAGCCTGCCTCATTTGATGAATTCTCCTGCACAGCAGAATCCGTCGATGCTGCGTTATCAGATGATGCCTCTCCTGAAGCCTCACTTGTCTGCTCAGTAGAATCAGACGCTGTGCTTGCTGCACTGTCAGCCAGCTCTGAAACCACATCACCCACTGTGCTCTCAGCATTATTGGCATCATCGGTTACTTTGCTTGTTCTATTCGCACATCCAACTGCAGACGCCAGCATAAGCGTAGTCAGTACTAATGCGACCTGTTTTCTCATTAACAGTTCCTCCCAAACGTTATTTCCACATATTTATAACCACCGAATCAGATATTATCATTTTTTCAGGTGGTTTTTTCAAAAAACGCAAAAATTTAAGGAAATCTTAAACATTAATACAAAACATTACTTTTTCAATTTACTCTTTTTCTCTGAGTGCAGACTGATGAGTCTCATCTCAAATTCTCTTCTGTGATTCAGTGTCAGATTATTGAGAATTATTCCTGCAAACAAAGACAAAATTGCTGAAAGCATTACAAATCCGCATACTATCAGTGTCGGGAATCGCTCAACCAGACCGGTCTCCAGATACTCAGCAAAAAGCGGAATGAAAAATACGATTGAAACCACAGCAAGAATAATCGCGAGGAAAGAAAAAAATCCCATCGGCTTGTAATCCCTGTAGAGTCTTGCAATCGTTAGTAGAACCCTCATTCCATCAGAATAAGTATTGAGTTTTGATTCTGATCCTGCGGGTCTGTCGCGGAACTCAATGATATAGTTCTCAATCTGCATGTGGTTATTTACCGCATGAATTGTCATTTCAGTCTCTATCTCAAAGCCTGTTGAAAGCACCGGAAATGTTTTCGCAAATTCGTAACTAAATGCTCTAAATCCCGTCATCACATCCCTGATATCACAATCAAAAAGCTTATTTATGCTGCCCCTTACGAGGCTGTTTCCAAAATTATGAAAGGGTCTTTTATTCTCTGTGAAATATGTGGATGACAGTCTGTCCCCCACTACCATATCTGCATGCTTCTCAAGCACCAGTTCGCACATACCCGGCGCAGAATCCATGGGATATGTATCATCACCATCTACCATTATGTAGCACTCAGCATCTATCTCTCTGAACATTCTGCGGATTACATTGCCCTTGCCCTGCACATACTCATGTCTGACAATTGCGCCTGCTGCCTTTGAAATCTCGGAAGTTCTGTCAGTTGAATTATTATCATATACATAAATAACGGCCTCAGGCAGTGCTGCCTTAGAATCCCTGATAACCTTCTCTATAGTCTGTTCTTCGTTATAGCATGGTATCAATACTGCTATCTTGTCCATCTCTTACCCCTTACAAAAATCATAATTCATATACATAGATCACATAGGGAGTACTTTCATCACTGTATGTTCCTTTAAGTGTCAGATTTTTCTCCCCTGCGTTTGATATCTCTATTCTGGAAAAAATGTATTTACAGGACAGATCCTTAAGCGCTTCCGTATCAATATAAATATTGTTGTCCGTAACGCCTGCATAGCTTCTTGTTGCCATTACGATCGAATCATCTGTTCCCGAATACAGATAACATCTTGCTCCCCAATCATCAAAGAACACCCTTGAATTCTCTTTTCTCTCAAGTGCAGGAGCAATTACTTTTCTGAAAGCATCCTTATATTCCTGTGAATAGAATCCCAGATATCCGTCAAGCGTTGAAATACCGTTATATTCCAGGATTGCCGGATGAATACCGTAGGCAACTGACCACTGATCTTCCTTGTAATCAAGCTCGTTTTTTATTTTATCAAATAGCTTCTCCGAATAAAACTCTCTGTAACTGAGTCGGTCTACTTCATGTCCTGTTTTTATTCTGTAAGCCGTTCCGAAAGCCGTGTCATAAACATCATTGTAATGACCGGATGCCAGAAGAATCACAAATACTGATACAACCGGAATGATCAAAGAAACTGTCTTCAATAATACTGCCCCGTTTTTATCAGCCACTCCAAGGCTCTCTGCCTTTATAAAAAGTCTTCTGGAAATAATGAACAGAGAAGCGTACCACAAAAACGGACTGAAAAATACCGTTCTGTTAAACTGCCATCCAGTAAGAGGCGGAACTAATGTTGCCACCAGATTTCTCATGCCCTCGCTGTAATATATACCGTATACAACACTGTTAAAAACAAGCAGAAGGGCAAAGAAATTATAGATATCCGTAAATATCCCCTTAATATTCTTTTTAATTACATAGTTCACATTCAGAATCACAAAATATATTGCGCATACCGGAAGAACGAATTTGGTATGTGCATCATCCGCATGCATCATGCCGTTTTTCCAGACATCAAATATCTCACCGGATATCTGTGAAAGAGTCATATTGGCATCTTTCATGGTACTTCTTATAGTCACCTCATCAGAAAACAGCATTGTTCCGAAAAGTCTGTATTCCAGCACCGCATATCCCAGACCAAGAACTGCAACCGCAAGCATTAGTGAAAAAGAAGGCTTTCTGTCGCTTATCCATCTCCAGATGATCGCAAGCACAAGATATCCCAGTATAAACATTCCAAAATATGAAAAATAGGAAACCACCGGATACAGGAACAAAAGTGCATAGTACTTCCAGACACTCCTGGATAACCCCTGTCTGTATATTCTCCTTAGCAGGAAAATTACAAGCGGAATGGATGCAAAACATATTCCAAATGCGGGAAACAGATTGAGAATGCCATAGGAAAATGCGCATATCCATGTTATGGCATCAGACTTTTGGCCGAAATCCTTAGCCAGCAGGATACATGAGACCATGGCTACGATAACTTTGAGTATATAGCCCAGAATATATGCATAATAAGCGGGAAAAATCTCAAACAATACAGAATAGAGATAGAACTCTCCCGGAAGATTATCTCTGCTGATACCTCCAAGGAATGGAACAAGTGCATCATGGGCAAAAAAAGTCCCTGTATTCTGCATCATCTTATACTGAGCCACAAAGAGATCCAGATTATCATGCACAGCAATATAGCTGTTTTCGCCA
This sequence comes from uncultured Butyrivibrio sp., assembly GCA_947168335.1. Classification (GTDB taxonomy): domain Bacteria; phylum Bacillota; class Clostridia; order Lachnospirales; family Lachnospiraceae; genus Butyrivibrio. The sequence continues at coordinate 45,957 of CAMVLM010000003.1, forward strand.
ACTATCATGTACATTGCAAAAACAGCTATTAAATACAAAACTATAAGACAGATATACCACCTGGAAACTATTTTTCCAAAGATTCCCCTCATTAATCAGTCTTCCTTCTTTATGAGTTTCATTCTCTGCTGACCGCCAAGCTTGTTGGGATCTCTGCCCTCCAGAATAGCCTTGACCATTGTCATTCGGAAACCGGCATCAATGAAGTCACAGTGTTTGCAGAAAGGCTCGTTCTGACGTCCACTTGCAATCTTTCTTCTGACTTCCATGAATTTCTCAGAAGCCCAGCCATCCTTAAGGCTTGTGTTATTGAGATCTGCGTACTCAGTAACCTCGTAATTATCACAGCAGCAAAGTCCAAGCTTGCCGTTAGGCATAATCCACATATCTGTGAAGGGAAGAAGACATGTCTCCTTGATAACCTTCTCTGTGGCCTGCTTGTTGGGTGCAGATCCGGCTCTGTTTGTAAGAACCTCCTGCAGATATCTCATCTGAATCTCGATATCAAGGCCCTTAAACTCTTCGGGATTTGCCTTAACATAGTTATAAAGCTCCTGAATATTATCATGAAGCTTGAATTCCATACTGTAGTTATTGATGATGAGCTGGTTGATATAAGGCTTGATCTCCTTAACCTTATCAATATTCAGGATAAGTCCGTTTGTGCTCATGAAAATAAAGCAGTCAGGAAGCTTCTCTCTGGCATATTTATGACGCTCAACAATCTTCTTATCAAGAAGAGGCTCATTGTTTCCGTAAAGTGTAAGATGTCCCTTGTAACCCCAGTCAGCAAGCTGATCAATGATGCTCTTGTAAAGCTCATCATCAATTGTGCAAAGAGGGCGCTTCTCAGCATGAACATTAGCTGTACAGAAAGCACAGGTGGAATTACACCTGTTGATAGTCTCTATATTAACAACATTTGGCATGGGAACTTCAGGAGCATTCATGAAATAATCAATGTACTGCTGCTGAGACTGATGTCTTGTCACAAACTGAAGTTTAAGATATGCTTCGCTGGCAAGCATAGGGAAATGCTTTCTCGCAAACCATCCGAATTTACCCATGAAACTGTTAATTTTAATCGGCATTAAACAATCCTCCATCAATAAATAAAGCAAAGTTGATTATAACATAAGAAGATATTTTTTCAACCACATCCAAAGTTTGATTGACTAAGCATAAGCTGTTTCCTATAATGAAATAGCGCTAATCAAGTGTAAATCCACTATTTTGGAGTTCAATATGGTGATCTATAATATTTGTTTTGGTATTATCTATCTTTTAATTGCAATCACATCATTTTTTCTCTGGTTTAAAAAAGACAAAGTTGTTTCACACGTAAATATATCCAACGTATCTTTCAACCGCATCTACACTATCATTCTTCCGGTTGCAGTTATCGTTCTGGGATTCGTTATAAGGCTTCACATGATAGGGCAGCTTCCTGCAGGGCTTCATCAGGATGAGGCTTCCATCGGATACGAGTCCTATATTCTTGCAAATTACGGTGTGGACAGGGATGGTAATACTTTTCCCGTATACCCGATAACATACGGTTCAGGCGGCGGTAGTCCTCTTATGATCTATCTCAACGTGCTGACTACTTACCTGTTCGGATCAGGCGTCCTTACCCTTCGTATGCTGCCTGCCATTTTGGGAGCACTTACTCTGCCTGTCTTTTTCCTTACCATGAAGGTACTTTGCAAAGATGAGGTTATCAGCAATTCTGCGGACTTATCCCTGTCCCAGATAAACGGAGAGTATTTATGGCTTCCTCTGGTCACACTCTGTATTATCACATTCTGCCCCTGGCATGTAATGCTTTCAAGATGGAGCCTTGATTGCAATACCACACCTTTTTTTGTGTGCCTGTCTTTGTTATTGTTCGCCATGGGCGCATATCGCCAGAAGGCTTCCAGCTCCTTTGCTAACATAGGAACTCTTTTTTCATCCTCGGACAGTAAAAAGAGGCGTTCACTTCATGCCTCGGATCCCGGAGCCACACTTCTATTTTCTCTGTCAGCCATTTGCTACGCCATATGTCTGTACAGCTACGGTGCAACAACCATCGTAATCCCGATCCACCTGCTTGTAATATCCATATTCTGTGTGAAAACCGGAAGAATGTCAGAGTTACAGATTACCCTGGGTATAATTCTTTTCCTTATAGTATCAATACCGCTTGCCCTGTTTTATGCGGTTAATTATTTCGGACTGCCCGAAATCACCACACCTTACTTTACGATCGGATCATTCACTGCAAAAAGAGCAGTTTTTGTTTCCGGCACAGGCTTTGCAGCAGCAATAATAAATAATCTCAGAATAATTATCCTGAATCTAAGCACAGGTAACAGCTCAGAGCAGATTTTAAGCTATATACCGGGATTTGCACCACTGTTATCTTTCACATTCCCCTTTACCATCGTGGGAATTGGTGTAAGCGCGTGCAGACTTAGAAAAGGCGAAATTATCGATGTTTTTATGGCAAGCATCTTTGTTCCTTCACTTTTATTCGGTCTTTTTGTAGAAGAGGATATTACCCGCATGGTACTCATTTTCATGCCTGTAATATATTATCTCGCCAGAGGTTTTATTTTTACCACTTCCGAATTTACCGAAATGGAGAAAAGAGCTGATAAAAAAAGCACTCAATTCGCAGCTGTTGTCCTCAAATCCATCGCTCCCGCTATTTTCTTTGTGGGTGCAACAATATTTTTGAATGTATACTTTACATCCTATAACAGCATGAGCAGCGATGCTTTCATGCCCGGCTATGGAGACGCCTGCGCTTTTGCCGAATCTGTTTCAAAGGACGACACTCACATCTATTCCACCTACGAGCATGTATCTGCGCCTTTTATGGTGGCACTTTATTATACAAAAACATCGCCCTATGATTTTGTAAACACCGTACATTACAAGGATCCCACCGCAGAATTCAGGATAGCTGATTCCTTTGGTAAATGGACCTTTGGTCTGCCGGAAGATTTTGAGCAAAAAATTACCTCCTACAAAGAGGAGGGTAATATTTTTGTACTCCACAAAAGTGAGCTTGATAGATATAATATCAGTACCGAAAACGGCTACGAAATCCGTTACTTTGCAGACTTTGTCGTGGTCAGATGATCAGTATTCAAAACCTTTATTCCAAGATAAACAAAGGCTGTCAGCTCCAGAGCAGAAATTACAGTCATGGAAAGATTTGGATATCTGAACAGAACTATTACATACACAAGGAATGAGCTTACATTCATTGCTATGGCGATGGGTATAAGCTCTTTTTTTATGCCCAAACAAAGAGCAGTCATCAGAAGAACAATGGCATAATCATATCGCTCATGCATTCCCGGCAGGAACATACAACAGGTCCATCCCATGAAAAGTCCAAGCAGAAGCATGTTTTCTGCACTTTCAAATGCCTCTCTGTGATGATATGCATAAACTGCGATCAGAATCATCATCGCCGCAACAAGCGCAATAGCAGGCACCTTTAATATTTCACTGAAATCATCAAGGCCGAAATTATAAACATTCGGATAATAAGAAACCATTCCGTAACCTTCAGTCTGAACCTCGTTTGTCTGGGAAAGGTAAGCCAGATAGGTGGCCTTGATTCCTTTTCTGCACAAAACCGAAGGAAGTCCCATCAGCAGGTAAATAAATGGAATCCATAAAAACTCCAGGATGCTGAATTTTCTTTTGATGATGTACACCACAAGAAACATCGGTATAAAGAATATCGCCTGAAGCTTGAATCCGAAAGCTATCGCCAGAAATACAAAAGCCCATCTGTAGTTTTCGCTAAGCAGGTGGTAAACCGATATCACAAGAAAAACAACATAGATGGCATCGCACTGCTTCCACAGCGCTCCATTAAAGAGAACAAACGGAAGAAACAGCGTACAGACTCCTATAAAACCCGCACCTCTTTCACTGATGACATTTTCTTTTCCGCTCTTTGAAATTAAGAGTTTTACTATTCTGAAAATATAATATGCACTTACAAATTCAGCTATGGTCGAGAATACAGTAATTGGAACATAGGGCTCGCAGGGAAAAAGTGAACATATGGCATACATCACATTGTAGGGAACATAGTAATCTCCTATGCTCTTTCCGAGTCCAGCAATTATTCCGTATTCTCTGTAACTGTTAACCCAGTCAAGGTAATAGGTATTGTAATCAGGGGAAAGCTCTGTTTCCGGCATTAGACACAACCTTGCAGCCACCGCAAGAACGAGCAAAAGTCCCATTGCGACAGCATCAAGATGCTTATCTATAAGATTTCCCAAAAACTTATCAAGTTTTGTCTGCTTATCCACTAAATCCTAATCCTCCGAATCAGTTTTACTTAAGTATAACAGAATCTTTGTGATAATATTCAGCCACTGCCTTATTCAGCCAGTCATTTGCATCAGCTGTTATATCCGAGAAAAATAAAAGCGAAGGTCTGACTGAGTATGGTTCAAGGCTTACATCCTTTAAATTCTCGTCGTGGAGCAGCGAAAGTCTGTCATTAAACTCCTGCTCATATCTTCCCGCAGAACCGTTCACAATATCAGAAACAGCTGCCGTTGATGTATAAAAACCGGAATTTACCTTAACTGCAAGAAGAGAACCGATAACAAAAAGCGCTGAAACATATATTATTGTTTTGGAAGCTGTTTTTCCAAAATAACCTTCATAGAAAATATCAAGAGGAGATAGTTTTTTCTCATCCAGCCCTTTCTCCTTTGAATAATGTTCAATACCTGTTCTTGCCCATCCGCAGGAATATCCAAGTATGAGTACAAGAAGCAGCATTGTCTGGGTGTAGAAAATTCCCATGATCCTTCCGGCTACAATATTACCAGTTGCATACAACGGCGGAGTAATATTTGCTGCTGACAGTAAAAATCCAAAAAGCGAAAAAAGAACCGGATGCTGGAATCTGTATCTTTTTCCAATTTTTCCGACAGCCTTCCACATAAGAGGAATGAGCAGCACCAGAAGACATATCACCGGCCAGGTTATCCACTCGCCAAGCATATACTCCAATGTGTAATAAATCGAAACAAAAATTGCCTTAAAAGGTCCAAATGGAGAAGCCGTTGCCCTGTTAGAATTACCGGGGCCTATCACAGACACCATGAATCCCATAAGATTAAAAACTGCAGGCCATGCAACCTTATTAACTGATGACAGATTCCTGCATACTTCTGTAAGGGGGATTTTTTCCCACTTCTCTTTTTCGGCATCACCGATTCTCTCAAATAGTGCAGAATATCCGGTAACAAACAGAATGCAGAGCGAAATTACAGCAAGGCTCAGAGCTGTCATATAGTTAGCTCCGCCAAGAAGAAATCCCAAAAACGAAATAAGTACAGGAATATTGCCTTTTTCCTTCTGAAGAGTAGTTTCCTTAAGCAGAAATCCAAGCCAGAGCAAAGCCAGACCAAACATGAACATGTAATTTATTGCTCCGCTGTACCAGAAAAAGCTTTCACATCTGGCACTTCCCTCAGGCATACACTGTATCAAAAGAAAATAAGTAACCGAGGTTATACACCCGGTCAGATTACGCTCAACACCAAGGATATTGGTCAGAAGCTGCTTCATGAAAAACCAGAGTCCCAGAGTAAGCATTCCTATCACAACAAATGTGCCCAGGAAATAATATTTTTCACCAAAAACACTCGGAGCCAAAGCTGTAAGGGCATCCGAGAAAAAGTAACCCGTCCAGTTAAGGTAATACCAGATTCCCATGTATATGGCTTTTAATACAGCGCCAAAGATGCTTCCCGACTGAACATAAGCCTCATGAACCTCAAAAGCCATACTGAAATCATCCGCGGCAGGAACATTGTAAAAGGATATAACAAAAAGAGGGATAACAGCCAGCACATTCACCACAAGGAATATCATCCTTAAGTAAGTCAGCTTTACCCATCCCTCTTTCATATCAATCTTTTTTTCTGATGCAGTATTGTTTGTCATCCCCCTCTTACTCCACCTTAAAAGAATTTATACAACCAATGATGTAATCCATCTCCTCTGAAGTCATTCCACCATATATCGGGAGTGACAGAACCTCATCTGCACAACTCTCTGTTATGGGCAGATCTCCCTTTTTCATACCAAGATAAGAATATGCCTCTGAAAGGTGCGGCGGAATAGGATAATGAATAATAGTTGTTATGTTATTTTTATCCAGATACTTCATCAGTGCATCTCTGTACTTCGGAACTCTGATAACATACTGATGCCACACACTCTCTGAGCCCTCAGCCACAGATGGTTTTATAACAAGCGGATTGTTAATACCCTCTGAGTACCTTGCAGCTATGGAAGCTCTCTCAGAATTTATCTCCTGAATATATTTAAGACGAATTCTTAAAAGTCCCGCCTGCATCTCATCAAGCCTTGAGTTAGCGCCCACAACCATGTTGTGATATCTCTTCTCACTGCCGTAATTTCTGTATATCTTCATGAGCCTTGCCAGTTCCGGATCATCTGTTGTTATTGCTCCGGCATCTCCGAAAGCACCCATATTCTTGGAAGGATAGAAAGAAAAACAACCGATATCTCCAAAACTTCCGGTCATCCTGCCGCCAAAGCATGCTCCATGGGACTGTGCACAGTCCTCAACCAGCTTCAGATTATACTTTTTGCAGAGCTCCTGCACCTTATCCATTCTTGCAGCCTGTCCATATAAATGAACAACAAGAATAGCCCTGGTCTTATCAGTAATCTTCTCTTCAATTTTGGAAACATCAATCTGATAATAGGGATCCGGCTCAACAAAAACAGGCGTTGCGTCATTTATAGTAATACCCATAACGCTTGCTATATATGTATTGCCCTGTACAATAACCTCATCACCCTTGCCAATGCCAAGGACTCTGAAGGCAAGCCACAGCGCATCGAGCCCGCTTGCAAGCCCTACGCTGTACTTTGTTCCTACATATTCTGCAAATTCCTTCTCAAAGCTCTCCACCTCTTTACCCAGGATATACCAGCCTGAGCGAAGTACCTGCAGCGCCTTATTCTCATATTCTTCCTGATGTCGCATGAATCCGCGATCCATACGGCTTTGCATTATTCTGTCCATACGATACCTATTGTTTTTATATCAATTATTATCTCTTCTCTTTACATAGCCGGCATACCACTCAACAAATCTGTGGATACCATCTCTTAAGTCTGTATCAGGCTTAAAGTCAAAATCTCTGATAAGATCATCAACATCAGCATATGTAGCCTCTACGTCTCCGGGCTGCATGGGAAGAAGCTCTCTGTGTGCTTCAAAATCAAAATCTGAAGGAAGAACGCCCTGAGCCACCAGCTCCTTCTGAAGAATATCAACAAAGTCCATAAGGTTTTCAGGCTTGTTGTTACCGATATTGTAAACCTTATACTTTGCACCTCTCTCATCAGAATCAGGTGTACTCTGCATTACATTAACAACGCCTGTTACGATATCATCAACATAGGTAAAGTCTCTTCTGCAGTTACCATAGTTAAAGATCTGAATCTTTTCGCCTCTGAGAAGCTTATCAGCAAAGAGGAACAATGCCATATCAGGTCTTCCGATAGGTCCGTAAACCGTAAAGAATCTAAGGCCTGTTGTAGCCATTCCGTAAAGGTTACTGTATGAATAAGCAAAAAGCTCATTTGACTTCTTTGTAGCTGCATAAAGTGAAAGAGGATGATCCACCTGATCCTTTGTACTGAAAGGAAGCTTGGTATTTCCACCGTAAACACTTGAGCTTGAAGCATATACAAGATGCTCTACCTTGGGATCGCTGTGGCGGCATGCCTCAAGAATATTGTAGAAGCCAATTACATTAGCCTCAACGTATGCACCGGGGTTCTCGATAGAATAACGAACACCAGCCTGAGCAGCAAGGTTAACCACAACTGTGGGCTTGTACTTTGCAAATGTCTCATCAACTGCTGCCTTATCTGAGATATCGCCCTTAACAAATGTGAATCCTTCGTACTTTGCAAGCTTGTCCAGTCTTTCATGCTTTAAGCGAACATCATAATAATCATTGACATTATCAAGTCCGATAACTTTAATATCTTTAAATTCATCAAGAAGTCTCTCAGCCAGATGTGAGCCGATAAATCCTGCCGCGCCTGTGATAAGCACGCATCTTCCTTCTAATTTAATGTCTTTAGCTTTCATATGATAAAAATCTCCTTTAAAAATATGCTATATTATCATTAGATTTAAAAAATGATTGTATATAAATACTTATTATATTATAAACATTAATCCTCGGAGGTCAATTTTATGGGCAGAGTCAAGCTCGCCGCAAGAAATATAGCATTTGGATACATTGGTCAGCTGGCAACCGCACTTATGTCCTTTATCCTCAGACATATATTCATTTTAAAGCTTTCAGAGAATCTTTTAGGTGTCAACTCCCTATACAGCAACATACTATCTCTTCTGTCAATGGCGGAGCTGGGAATAGGAACAGCCCTCAACTTCAGCCTGTATGCTCCTGTTGCAGATAAGAACACCGAAAAGATCAAATCCTACATGCAGATGTACAGGAAGGCATATCATACAATCGCCATGGTAGTGGCAGGCATCGGTGTTGCACTTATACCTTTCCTAAAGTTCCTTATAAAAAATCCGGGAGAAGTATCGCAGCAGGATCTTATCCTTTACTACCTGATTTTCCTGTTTAACACAGTAAGCACATACTTTGTTTCCTATAAGTACAGTCTTGTTAATGCAGAGCAGAAAAACTATATACAGACCAACATTAACACTCTGACAAAAGTAATAACCGTATTTTTCCAGATAATAATTCTTCTGATCATTCCTAACTTCTATCTGTATCTTTTGACAGATGCTGCTGTACAGCTTATTCAGAAGATTTTTGTAAGCAAATACCTGGATAATCTTTATCCATATTTAAGAGACAGGAATATCACTCCTCTTACCACAGAAGAGCACAGCGCGGTATGGAAAAAGACCAGGGCTTTGGTTCTTCACAAGGTCGGCGATGTGGCAAGACTCCAGACAGATACCCTTATTATTTCTTCCTTTATCGCTGTCGGAGTAGCGGGCCATGTGGATAACTACATCCTTATCACCGGTACCGTTGCAAACTTTGTAAACATAATATTCAACTCTGTAATTTCAAGCTTCGGCAACCTGATAGCCACTGAATCAAAAGAAAAGCAGTATAAGCTCTTTAAGGTGTATCGCTTTTTTGCATCATGGGTATACGGTTTTTCAGCATGTGGATTCTTTATCCTGCTCCAGCCTCTGATCTATCTGTGGCTGGTAAAGCGATTTGGCGAAGCGTGGCTGCTTCCCGCAATAGCTGTTTATATCTATATAGCTGATTACTATTTCAAGGGAGACCGAATCGTATTATCCAACTACAAGACAGCTGCGGGAGTTTTCGAACAGGATAAATACCTTGCACTTATTCAGGGATTTGTAAACCTGGTAATTTCAATTGTCCTTGTTCAAAAAATAGGTCTTGCCGGTATTTATGTTGGAACGCTTATCTCCGGGCTTATTGCAAACATCACCAAACCCGTCATTATCTACAAGGTATGTTTTGACAAGAGCTCCGCTGAATATTTTACCGACAGCGTCAGATACATCCTTACAGAAATCCTGGCAACCGGAATATGCTTCTTTATAAGCTCATTTGTTTTAAAAGAAATAACTATCCCCGGATTCGCTATAATGATAGTTATAGTAACAATTATATTTAACGGAATATTTATTCTCCTGTTCCACAGATCCGAAGAGTTTGGTTACTTACTCGAAACAGTCAAAAGCAAACTGAAAGGCAGAGCTCTATGAATAAATCATTGCAGAAAAACATGATAAATGTTGCAAGGCAGGACCTTAATAACATAAATAAATACAGCGCAAAAGACATTCTCAAAGATACCGCAAAGCGCGTTATCGGAAGACCTGCATCCAACAGAGATATGCTTTTCTGGCCTGCAGGAATGCTCCTTCTTGGTCTGACAGACGCTTACCTTTCTCTTCCCTCTGACGATTCACTCAAAGGGGAGATTTTAGAGGATATCAAAAACTATGTTGACACCTGGGCCGAAGCCACTGATGAAAAGATTTCATATGTGGATGATGCTCTGGCAGGTCTTTCCATCCTCAGCCTGTTTACCACCACAGGAGATAAGAAATATCTTTCTTATGCCGGGAAAATTTATGATTTTTTATGCAGCTATCCTAAGGACAAAAACGGCAGCATAATTTACAATCGCTCCGCTTCAAATGATTACATATTTGCTGACGGAGTTGGTGAGACAGTAATGTTTCTTTCAAGATTCTCCGCCATCACACGAAGCGATGAGGCCAGAACACTTGCAAAAAAACAGCTTGAAAACTTCCACAGAAACGGTATGGATAAATTATCAGGGCTTCCTTACCATGCCTTTTCCTCCGAAAAAAACTCAAAGCTTGGTCTTCTTGGCTGGGGAAGAGCCTGTGGATGGCTGTTTATGGGATATGGAGAGTATATAAACTGTTTCAGATCTTCGGATGATGAAATCAAATCACAATTCATAGAACTGTCAGAGACATTATTAAAACTGCGCCGTCCGGACGGTGGCTTTTCATGGCATGTCCCTTCAATTGAAGGGGCACCGGATACCTCCGCTGCATCCATGATTGCTTATGGTTTTTCTCAGGGACTCTCCTGCGGCATATACGGAACAGATACAGAAAAATACAACAAAGCCGTTCTTGATGCCACTGCCTTTATTGAGCAGCATACCAAAAACGGCTCTGTAAATGATGCATTATCAGGTTGTGAAGACCTTGGCGTTCACCGTCAGGTCTACGGCCACTTCCCCTGGGGACAGGGCGCAGCACTGGCACTTATTTCTTCCGCACCGGAGATGGTCTGATTGAGATAATCAGACTCCGGGCTTTTATTCTTCAAGAATCTTTATGGCATAGGAACAGGTTGCTCCGGCTTTTACTTTATTTTTCTCTGCTGCCTCAAGCACCTTGTAAACCAGGCGTTTTGCGATGCCTTTTCCTTCAAATTCCGGTCTCACTCCGGTATGATAGATTATCCACTCATCCTCTGTCTGCCTGTACTGGCATTCTCCGATCAGTCTGCCTCCATCATAAGCAGCGCTGCGGCAATTCTCTGTTTCCATTTTGACATCTATATTATGTTTATACAGACATGTAAGCGCCCCCGATGGACACTGCTCAATCGCCTGCCATATCTCACTGGTCTCTGCCCTGTTTAAATCAATCCAGGGTTTTCTGGACGGGTCAAATGCTTTAGAACAGCCATGGACACAGCGTTTTGCGTGAAAACACTTATCTGAATTCCAAAAAACCACTATATCTTCATTTTCATATAATCTGTGCATATATGCTAAGCTTTCCTTTCATCTGACATAATATGTTCAAAATAACTAATAAATAAACCCGCAAATGTATTTTTTGAGCCACATGTTTATGGTAGTTTTAGGTTTACACACCAGCGCCACAATAAGTGCCAAGATACTTCTGCCATTCTTCCTCAGAGAGCCATTTCTTCATATACTTTCCGGATTTACCAACGCTGACAGAATAATCGGTCATCTCACCGATCTTCCAGGAAAGCATTTTTTCAAGTTGCTTTCTGACCACAAAGTTCAGCATATCCTGTGCATATGTCTCTTCTTTTCTCCAAAGACCTTTTGCGATATTGTTTAGGCACCACCAGAATTCGTTACAGACAGCAGCGTACTGTTCCTTTGTCGGTCGTTTAACAACATAAGTTTCTTCCGATGCTTCCGGAATCGATGGAAGAATTCCATCCTTATCAAGTAAAATTCTGCATAAGCTGTCTTCAAGAACGTTTTCCTTTGCATGCGGAATTGATTTCACGGTAAGATCCAGTCTGTTTCCATCCGTAAATATCATAAGCCAGCCATAGGAGTTTTCTTTATCGCTTGGATAATCCGGATGTTCGTCCGGATACTGCATAAACAGGATATCCCCGAACCGCCAAATCCATTCCCTGTCCCGAATAAAGGATCCGGTTTCTTCTACAACATAAACAATGTCATAATCCTGAAAAATATCCTTTGGTGCATTGGGATTGGTTCGTGATCCATTCATATAAACGGCACGGATCCGGGCATCTTCCTCAGCTGTACGCAGGATCAGTTCCATCATTTCTTTCTCTGTACGCATTTATCATTTACCCCACATTTTCGATTTCCTAAATCATTTTCCTCTCTGAAACTGATTACCAAAGTTATTAAAATAGTAGCTATACTCCTTGTGGCCTACAATAATAAAAGCCCAGTGTGCGTTCTTCCAGTTCATTTAAAGATGCGGTAATGGATTCGCAGGACTCTAGATTGTCTATGGAAGCATGCCACATTAGAGTGTGTAGTCCTTTAAAATACGCCATGCCGTTCTAATTGGCTGATCTTCAAATAACTGTACTTTATCATTCCCCATCTGTGTAATTCCCCGGAAATGCAATGCTGTTTTTTGGTTCTTCCAATTCTAAAATCGCCTCCATAAATTCTTTTGTCAAAAGGAACTTTTCTCCCCAAGGATTTATAATAATGCCATCCTCTGGGCAATTCTTATCGGAAAATGATTCTAAAATATCTCGTATCACCATAGTGAAAAGATCTGATGATGGTCCTTTATGATATTCTTCATCAGAAGTAAATGCCACTATCCATGACCTGCCATCATCTGTCTCTAAATGCTGATACTTAAACCGCTGTTTTTCTTCAATGGTTACTGTATCTCCAACCTTTACACTATTTAAATCAATCAGATTCTCCAAAGATTGCTGTGGAATAACCGGAACCAGCCATCTTGCGTCCTCATACATTCGGTAATAGATGGACTCTAAAATCATTTCAAAGTTTTTCTCGCTTGTATCATTATGAAACTCTGAAATTGCCTGTTCAATCGAAGCATTCCACTTAAATGCATTTAAATCTGTCGGTTCATATCTTCCTCTAAGTTCATCAAATGCATCCAAAATCCGACACATCTCATCTGTCAAACGAAGCTTTACTTCTGCCTCCATCATCATCGGAATACCATAAAAAGCTTCTGCTATCCCTCCTGCAATACAGGTAAGTGTATCGCAATCACCGCCCAAGGATACCGCAGTACGAATGACATCTTCAAAATCCTCACCTTCCAAAAAAGCTGTAATAGCCTCCGGTACCGTCTCCTGACAAGACTCTACATGATGATAACTCGGACGAATCTCATCACAGGTTCGGGACAGATCATAATGGAAGTTGTCAATGACGTAGTGTTTTATCTCGTCCTTATCTGCTCCATTTCTGGCAAGAAAGATTGCGGATGCAGTTGCCTCTGCTCCTTTAATTCCCTCCGGATGATTATGTGTTACTTCAGCAGTCCACCGAGCCACCTCACGTGTCCTTTCCATCGAGTCATAAAGCCATCCAACCGCTGATACTCTCATGGCAGACCCATTTCCCCAGCTCTTATAAGGCATTGGATTTTTCTCTTTAAGCCATCCTCTGAATCTTCCACCGTAACCGGCATTGGGGTATCTGTGTCCCCAATCTTGCATTGCTTCGATAACAGCTTTTTTTATCTCATTTTCCGTAGCTTCCGTGCCTGCATAAATTAAAGCATCTGCTATAGCAATTGTCATAACAGAGTCATCTGTAAACTGACATCTTGGATTCCAAAACTCAAACTCCTTTGTTTTTTCCCCTCTATCAAACTCGTAGGGTGCACCTACCATATCACCTAAAATTGCTCCAAACATAATCGCCACCTCCTGATTTATGTGCTTTCCTTAACTTCTGTAATCAGTATAGCGAATCAAAAAAGGGAAATGGTCACTTGCCAAGTGACTTTTCACTTCCCTTATAATCTCAATTTAATGAAGTACCCAGACATTCCTGTTTATTGGCAAATAACACCTCATTAATCGTATATATATCGTAGATTCCGTGGCTGATAAAATATCCAACAATGAGATCAAACCTGCTACTCGGTGAAAAAGCAAATCCCGCTCTTGCCAACAAATCCTGTGCCTCATCCATAGGAAGCTCCAGTGCTATAATAAGCGCGACAGCCGTTTTCTTACTTGGCTTATAACTCTTCTTGGAACGAATATCCGAAAACACTTTCTTCGTAATATTGGCTTTCTTGTACATAGACACATCATCCATGCCACTTTGATCTATTAACTTAAAAAGTCTTTCCTGAAAACTATCTCCCGGATTACCAATCACTTCATCCAGGCTCATATTTTCTATTCCATCGGAGAATACACTGGATGGTTCTGGCATTGCTGCCTCTAACAGAACAGCCTCTTCTAAAGCCAGTTCTCTATATCGAAGCTCGTATTCTTCTAAATCTAAATCGTCATTTTTACCATGCCTTCCCCGATATTCTCTATGGTAGCTTCGCTTCACATAATTCTCATCTACAAAGCTCTGAACCTCTGAAAACACCTTGCCGGATAATTCAAACGCCTTGCGATCAAATACCACAAGCATAACCGACATTTCATTTTCAAAAAGAAACTTCTGAATCTCTGATGTTGCAATCTGCAACGCCTTATCCTTCGGGAATCCGTAAACACCGGTAGCAATCAACGGAAATGCAATGCTCTCACATCCATTTGATGCTGCAATCCTCAAGGAATTTCTATAGCAGTTCTCCAACATTTCAAATTCACCATGCTTACCATCTTCCCAAGCAGGTCCGACTGTATGAATAATGTACTTTGCTTGAAGATTAAACGCCGGAGTTATTGCAGCTTCTCCCCTTGCTATCTCTCCAATCTTTTTTCTTTCAGAAATAAGCTTCTTTTCACCGGCGGCATTATAAATCGCACTGTCTGTTCCACCGCCAATAATAGGCTTGGGATTTGCAGTATTAACTATGGCATCCGCCTTAATTTTGGTAATGTCATTTCTTACTATTTGAAAAGGCAAATCTTCACCTCCACAATTCTTAGTCCACTTCTGGTCCATTGGACCAGAAGTTATGCCTCTTTAAAAATCTGATTGTTAAGATCAAAGAACACCCAATCTCCTTCATTGATATCCTTCTCGTATAGCTCTGAATCGGATATCTCCATATTAATCTCAGAACCGCTTTCATCGCGTAGTATTACTCTATCCATTGCGATATAACCATCCGGACGTTCTTCACAGCCATAATCCGGTTCTAAAATCTTTTTAACAATATACTTCAAATTTCAACAGCTCCTATAAATCTTTAAGTTTTGTTCCATTCTCTGTTTTCCAATCAACATTCCCATTAGAAGTATGACCAAGAATTACAGCCGATGCTGCTGATGGAGCACTAAACTCATAATCCTTTTGCACTCGCCTCAGTTCCCTTACAATACAAGTAAACTGTATCATCCGTAGCTTTAGGAACTGGTACAAGCACCTTATACCCAAGTTGAATTACGCCATAACCTGCTAAACTAGATATTCTTTAATCATAGCCTTTATTATATTAGAA
>CAMVLM010000004.1 GCA_947168335.1 uncultured Butyrivibrio sp.
TGTAGTAGATAGGATCAACCGACGCCAGGTTACTTGTTATGATCAGAATCTTAAAGGGAAGAACTACCCATATGGTGTAAAAACACATGACAAACATCTTGGCAGCATAAGGTCCGTCTATGAAATCAACGGATTCACCACCGAAAAAGTTGATCAGCAGATTCACCATTCCGTCAGTGTATGCGGTTTTCTGGAAGAGGATCATGAAAACAAGTCCTACTGCCAGAGTATTTGTTACATAGGGTAAAAAGTAGATGGTCTGGAAAAGCTCCCGGAGTTTCCTTATTGAGCTTAATGCCAGTGAAATGATAAGCGCGATTCCCGTTGAAAGCGGAACCGTAATAAGCACGATTATAAAGGTATTTTTAAGAGCCTTAATAAAATACGGATCGTGTAATACATAAGAATAATTATATGTACCCAGATCAAAGTATTTCTGGGATGCAAAATTATACCCCTCTTCAAAGGAGTATATAAGTACGTCGATCAGAGGATATACAAGGAATATCCCCAGAAAAATTATTGCCGGCAAAAGGCATAGCCATGCCGTAACAGTCTGCTTTCTATTGTTCATAATCCCCTCATCTTCAGTTGATCACTTTTCCTGTTTCAGCATCAAAAACATGGACTTTGCCCTGCTTTAACTTAAATGCAATCTCTCCGCCGGGCGCCTTGATCTCTGTTCCGGAAGAAATTATTGATCTGATAACGGCACCTTCCATCGCAGCATTCTCACTTAATATGCTGGAGTCTCTGCCCATTACCTCAAGTTTTCTGAATCCGCAGATAAGTCTCATGGCATCTTTGTTTGAACCATTTCTGCCATTCCAGGAAAGATCAGGTTCAAAGCCCTCAGGGCGAACTGCCACGTAAACCTTTTTACCTGAAGTTGCTGTAACATCAAAACTTCCGATAGCATAGGCTCTGGCATTAATGGGTATCTCCATCACTCTGTCATTGCCTATATAAATTCCGTTACTCCTTATCTCACCCTCAAAAATATTTATCTGGGGTGTTCCCAGGAACTTGGCAACAAAGAGGTTCTCAGGCTTGTCGTAGACTGTCTGAGGCTCGCCCTCCTGCATGATTTTTCCTTCCTGCATAACAACGATTGTATCGGATATACTCATGGCCTCTTCCTGGTCATGGGTTACAAACACAGTGGTGATACCTGTTTCAAGCTGTATTCTCTTGAGCTCTTCCCTTGTCTGAAGGCGAAGTCTCGCATCAAGGTTTGATAAAGGCTCATCAAGTAAAAGCACTTTCGGCTTTTTAACAAGTGCTCTTGCAATGGCTACTCTCTGCTGCTGTCCACCGGACATCTCAGAGGGTTTTCTGTCCAGAAGTTCTGTTATCTGTACAAGTCTTGCAGCTTCATAGACTTTTCTCTCCATCTCTTCTTTGGAAAGCTTCTTGTCTCCCCTAAAGTTTTCAAGAGGAAATCTGATGTTTTCCCTTACATTGAGATGCGGATAAAGGGCATAGTTCTGGAAAACCAGTCCTACTCCCCTGTTCTCAACAGGAAGATCGGTTACATCATCATCGCCGAAGTAAATTCTTCCCTCTGTGGGCTTCTCAAGGCCGCTGATAAGATTAAGGACTGTACTTTTTCCGCAGCCCGAAGGTCCAAGAAGTCCCACAAGTTTCCCGTCGGGAATCTCATAGTTGAAGTCATTGACCGCGATCACATCTTCTTTAATTTTTCTGTTTCTATTTGGAAATTTCTTGGTAAGATGCTCCAAAACAATTTTCATATTAATCTCCGTACACGTATATATAATAAGCCTTTTGACAGCTCTTAATTATCTTCGAATTTTATCACAGGGAAGCCTGCCTTGTAAAAATTTGAAAGGAAGGTTTCGCTACTTGTATTCATGATAAGTTCCTGAGGAAAATCAATCTCTTCAAGCATCTTCCTTGCGCCGTCAAATCTTCCTATGTCTGTGGAAATGTGAGCGTCTGTATTTACACAGATCATGGTCCCCAGCTCTGCGCAGCGTATTGCGATCTCTTTGCATTTCTCACTTGTTTCTTCACCGCAGGTAAAACTTTCCTCATTTATTTCCACAGGTTTGTTAAGGTCCCTGCAGACTTTCAGTAATTCATCAATTTCAAAATCAATTCCGGACCTTCCCGGATGGCCAAGCATAAGCACTCTGGGATCTTCGATTACATTTATGTACATCTGTGTGGCTTCTTTTTTGGTGATGCCCACAAGTCCCCATTTCCCGTGGACGCTGGCTATTACAAAATCCAGTCTCTCGGTTGTAAGCTGGAACAAATCCTTTACGTTTGCAAAAGGATCGCCGACTATGCTTTTTTTCATTGGAAGTCCCATTCCGAACAGATATCCGTCCGGATTGACTATGTCAACTTCACATCCCCTGAGTACTTTCACCCCGTGCCAGGTTCTGCGCCATATTCCCTGATTGGTGAAAAACTGATATGATCTGACATCCTCATCGGCAGCCACTACCATTGAACTGAAATGATCGGTACTTGCCAGAAGTTCTAACCCCTGTTCAGCCGCAGCCCTGACATTTTCCTCGATAGTCGAATAAGCATGTGCTGAAAACAATGTATGTGTATGCGTGTCACATTTTATAGAATACATATCCCCTCCCGTTTACGTATAAAATACATTATATCACGCATTCCTGTCAGTAATAATTATAAGAAAAAGCCTTCCCTCCTTAATGGATACCTTCGCTGTTTTTCCCGGAAGTACTTCGTTGCTTACTCCAAGCGGGAATTCCATGGTCAAGGATGCATCTTTAAGACTGTATTTTGCATCCTCGATTGTTATGCCGGATGCCTCACCTCCTGCTGCCAGAAGAGAAAAATACTTGCAGCCATCTGCAATCTCTATTGTACCGCTTTTTTCTGAAATCACTGAGATCTCCGAATAATCATCAACTATCTTTCCGCTCAGGTTTTCCTTTTCAAGCATGAGAAGTATGGCAAGGTTTCCCAGTGTATGATCGAAGCGCCTGCCAATAACTCCTATAAGGACAAAGTCTGTAAAGCCGCGCTTTATGGCTTCCTTCACAGCATATACTGTATCAGTGTCATCTTTTTCTGTGGGAAGCTTGATTGTCTCTGCATCAAGATGCGGTTCCGGATGAGAATCAAAGTCTCCAATAATCAGATCCGGCTCTGCCTCCAGTTTATCCATGTGATACAGGCCGCTGTCGCAGTATATGCAAAAGTCATTCTCACCTATATAGTTTTTAATTCTGTTGTAATCGGTGATGTCAGAACCGCCGATAATTATGCATCTGTTCATAAGCGTTTCCTGTTAATCAGATTTTCCTTCTCTGAACTTCTTTCTTGCTTCGTTCAGAGACAGGCTGTTTGCGCCGTCCTTAAGCTCCGGATCTGCATTTTGAAGCTTGTCATCCTCCCAGCCACAGACACTGCAGATTCCGTGAGGCTCATCTATTATTCCTTCTCCGCAGCAGGGGCAGCTCATGGGAAACTGTCTTTTGGCTTTGGATGTTTTGGAGACATCCTCTCCTGCTCCGTATTTAGGATAGTTCTTCTCATAATAAAAAATATACTGCTGTATGATTCCGCCATTTTCTCCAAACATTGGGAAAATATTTTCGCCGCCGAACTCCTCATCTATTGCTCTTGAAATCCATACGTCGATCGGAACTCTTGCGGTTCTTGCATATCCAAATAAAAGGACGCAGTTGGCAACCTTCTTGCCTACGCCGTGGACTTCCATGAGTCTTTCAAACAGCTGCTCATCCGGAAGCTCCGCTATTTCCTCCAGATCAAGCTCACCGGTGCATACTTTTTCAATGGCATCCCTGATATAAGGTGCGCGGTAACCAAGGCCGCAGCTCTTAAGATCATCAAGAGTTGCCTTTGACAATTCTTCGGGAGTCGGAAATGAATACTTATCTTCTGTATCTGTGCCAGGGTCTGCGAATCCTTTTGCATCTCCTGAGCCAGGTATCACCTTTCCGAATCGTGAAGACAGCGCTTCTACAGCACTGCTTATGGCAGGGATACTCTTTCTCTGGGATATTATGAAAGTTATAAGCATCTCCCATTTATCCTGCTTAAGGATTCTGAGTCCCCTTCCGAAATCTATTGCCCTGTCGGAGAAATCATTTTTTCCATATTCTTTGGAGGCAATATCAGAGTAGCTTCTTTCAAGATCAAAATAGGGAGTCCATATCTCTTCCCATTCTTTTTCAGTACAGGATACTTCAAAGAAAGCTGTGCCTTTATCCTCTGCCTTTTTTATATACAGAAAATGATTTCCTGTTATAAAAAAGAAGGTGCCGGGGACAGGCTCACGCACTCTGAAGCATTGTCCGCTTATCATTATTTTTTTAGGATCAAAATCGTCGGTAATCTCTATAATCATTTATTTATTATCCTTCAGATAATTTCCAACATTTCCCTCGGTAACTTCTGTGTAGGGCGTGCGGATATACTTATTATCCACAAGACCGATATCATCGAGGCTCTGGTTTTTCGCAAGGGCAACGGCAAGGTCATACATGGCTTTTGCCTGACCCTCTTTATCATTGTACACTGTTCC
This sequence comes from uncultured Butyrivibrio sp., assembly GCA_947168335.1. GTDB lineage: Bacteria > Bacillota > Clostridia > Lachnospirales > Lachnospiraceae > Butyrivibrio. The sequence continues at coordinate 4,559 of CAMVLM010000004.1, forward strand.
CCAGAGTTTTCCTTCAGAAACTGCCTGAAGTCCCACATCAGTTCCGTCTATTCCGAAAATTGCAGGCCATCTGCTTTGGAAATATCCGGCTTTCTCATAGGCATCAATAGCGCCAAGTGCCATATCGTCATTATTGGCAAGGACGAGCTCTATGTTGGAATTTTTCTCCATGAGGAGAGTCATCTGGGTCTGTGCCTGTGCTCTGTTCCAGTTGGCGATTGCATAGCCGACTTTCTCGACTTCTTCGCCCTTTTCAATCATTGTGTTTATTGAATACTCGGTTCTTACAATTGAATCCTGGTGTCCGGCCTCACCCTCAAGTACCACGAACTGAATGATACCGTCACCGTTCTTATCAATTTTATCCTTGTATCTTCTGCAGAGAACTGCTGCCATATCACCCTGCATTATTCCCGACTGAAAAGCATCCGCGCCAATATAGTAGAGCTTGCTCCATTGCATCAGATCCTCTTCGACCAGCTCTCTGTTAAAGAAGATTATGGGAACATCATTTTTTCTTGCAAGATCGATTATGGTTGTCGGAGATGTTCTGTCCACCAGGTTAACACAGAGAACATCCACTCCCTTCTCAATAAGGCTCTCCACCTGCTCGTTCTGGGTCGTCTGGCTCTGGGATGCATAGACGTATTCCACCGTCACATCACTTTCTATAAGATCATTAAAGCAGTTGAGAAGCTGAGTAAGAAATGTATCATACTGGTCATAGACACAGACTCCGATCTTTACTACCTTACCTGCTTCCTTTCCTCCGCCGCATGCCATGACAGGAACCATAAGCGAAATTATTAGTAATACTGAAATTATGCGATTCTTAAAAGTCTTTATATTCATGTCTGTCCTTCTCTTCTCACTGAACAACAGTAAAAAGATATTTCTGATTTTCTTCATCAAACATATTGTCCTTGTTGATGACTTTGTATCCCACGGTTATATCCGTCATGGGGATAAGCTTGTGATCGAGCTTTTCAACCACCGATTCTATGCTCTGATAGCCCATCAGAAACTCATCGGGAACTATCATGCTGATGATTCTGCCTCTGTCCAGGAAAAAGTAATTGGTAGGCGAGCATCCCACACCGTAAACCTGAAAGCTTTTTTTGCTTTCTCCAAAAATATCCGTGGCAATATAAAGCCCATCATCATCAAGCGCAATCATTATATCCACAGGCTTGTTTTCATAGGCGCTTTTAACTGCAGTGATCGGCTCGCTGGAGTTTTTCACCTCCCAGGTAATACTACAGCCCTTTGTTTTCAGGATATCGGTAAGGCCCTGGTATCTTGCGCGAATAGAGTTTTTCTCATAATTACCGGCGATTATTCCTATACTAAGGCTTTCCAATCCTTCATTGTTCCTCAGGAGTATCTCATTTCCTATAGCTCTGCCCACTTCATAGTTGTCGGGTTCGATTACTGCAAATTTTCCCTCAACGTCAACCTCTGAATCCGCATCTGTTCCGGCAAGCACCAGTACCACTTTTCCGCTTATATCGTTTACGACGGATTCAGTATCGACGCCGGATACAAATTCCGTTATCACAGCATCTGCTCCGGCTGAAATCTCTCTGTCAATGAAAGCCTGCTCATCCTCAAGGGTATTAAATACCGGAGTTGATACATAGTTAAGGCGCACATTTCTGTCCTTGGCGCCATCCTCAAGCCCTTTCTTAAAGGCTGTCCATTTGTCGTTACCGCTGTCTGATACCACCACGGAAACATTGTAGGCGTCTTCCTCCTGGCTTGTTTTCACCATGGAATATACGGAAATTATGATTATTGAAATAAGGATAATTACTACCCAGAAGAAGGTGGTGTTTCTGTTATCTTTCATAACCTGAACCTCCCTTCTCCATTTCATCTCTGTTTTCCTGGGTGTTGGGAATTGCAGGGATGTGAATTGTAACTGTGGTTCCTTCATCGGGAACACTCTTTATTGTAAGTCCGTACTGCTCACCAAAACGGAGTTGTATTCTCTTGTGAACGTTAATTAGTCCCACACCGGAACCGTTCTTACTTGCCTGTCCTTCCTCTGTGAGAAGATATTTCTGCTTATCCTCAGGAATTCCAAAGCCATTATCACTGACTTCCAGATAGATGTCGTTTTCTTCCTTCCATCCTTTCAGGATAATTTCGCCTTCGTCCTCCATCATGTTTTTAACGCCGTAATAGATTGCGTTCTCGAGAATAGGCTGAACAATAAGCTTTACCGTCAGGTAATCGTATATTTCTTCATCTATTTCATAGGTCATTGTAAAGGAATTCTTGAATCTGACCTTCTGAATGTTCATGTAGTTTTGAGCATGACGAAGCTCATCCCCAATGGGAATGATGGTCTTTCCTTTACTTAAGCTGACTCTGAAAAGACTGGCAAGCTGGGTTATCATAAACACCGCATCCCCATATTTTTCACTCTCGATCATCCAGACTATGGAATCAAGTGTGTTGTATAAAAAGTGCGGATTTATCTGGGATTGCAGGGCATCAAGCTCGCTCTTTCTCTTTTCTTCCTGCTCTCTTACGATATCTTTCATCAGACGGCTGATCTCATCCATGGAATTCTGGAGAGTTTTGCCCACGTGTTCCACTTCAAGGGGGCCACCTATATAAATCTTGCTGTTTACATTACCCGCCTCAAGGCTTTTTATGGATTCATTCAGCTTAAGAAGCGGTCCGGTAACGTGCAAGGTAACAAGCTGGTTCATGATTATCATTGTGAGAATGACCATGGAAACAACCATGATGACGAAATATCTTGTGCTTATCATTCCCAGATAAAAACTCTTAACAGGAATTACACTGATAAGTTTCCAGCCTGTGTAACTTACTGTATCTACAAGAACTATTCTTTTTTCTCCCTCAAAGGTCTCCTCATATGCTCCATCATCATAAAGGGCATGTTCCGAGGAGTTTTCTCTGATGATTCCTGTATTTATCTGCTGGCTCTTGGGATGGTAGATTATCTGTCCATTGCCGCTTACAAGATAGGTGTACTGTCCGCTGCTGGCTTCATTAACCTCTTTGAGCATGTGCTCAATTGTGTTGTAATTCATGTCTACAAGAAGAACACCCTGTTTGGGACGTCCGCCATAGTTAAGCTCTACAACACGGCTCAGGGAAATAACCCAGTAATATCTGTAGTCAGTATCATTTGCAAAAAGATTCTGTATATGCGGTGTGGAAAAATGCAGATTATCCATACGGTTTATGGCGTCTGTAAACCACTGCTGTGAAGTAACATCAAGTCCTTCCTTTTCCACGGCGATCGGTGCTGCACTTATAAGTTTTCCATCTTCTTTGTACAAAGCAAAACTGATGAGGTTGTCCTTATTTGCTTCATACATAAGGCTCATCTCACTTCCCACGTCCTGCTTTTCAAGGTCCATGTCCTTAATAACGTCATAGTACATGGCATCAGATATTCGTCTCATATTTCTGAGGTAATCTTCCATGCTGCTAACAGACTGGGTCAGGAGTTTTCTGGAATTCTCCTCCGCCAGCTGTCTGGTCCTTGATTCGAAGCGGAGATACATAACGATTCCCATTATAAGCATGCACACAAATGAGACCACCGTAAAGGAAATAAGTACGGTAGCCTGTATGCTTCTGGGATAAAGGCTGAACAGCTTTTTCATCCGCAGCTGATTTAGTTTTTCTCTGATAGGTCCACGCCTGTTCATTGTCCCTGCTTATACTTTGATGGTGAGGTGCCGAACTGCTTCTTGAAAACATAGCTGAAGTAGTTGGGATCAGCATATCCCACCTTTGATGCTATTACGTAGGTTTTCTCTTCTGTACCTATGAGAAGCTGGACTGCTTTGTCCATGCGGTAATCAGTAAGATAAGTAACAAAAGTTTTTCCTGTTTCTTTTTTAAACACTGTTGAAAAATATGCAGTGCTCACCGAAAGTTCAGAGCATACCCTGTCCACGGAAAGATCCTGGTCTGCATAGTGATCCTCAATGTATTCGATAGCTTTTCCTACAAATGACTTGGATGTATCTGTTCTCTTATCCCTGAGCCTTGCCTGTATCTTAAGGCACAGCTCACGAAGCCAGTTTGACAGCTCTTTTCTCTCAAGCTGTGAAACCATGGTGTAAACATCATCGCCCTGTCCGAATATCTCGTCAGGGTTTATCTGATTTCCCCTGATAAATCTGTAAATCTCACTTATGAGATCTATAACAAAAAAGTTGTAATCCTGAACGGACATTCCTACGTCAGTCCCTCTGTCAACATAGCTCTCTACTGCCTTGCAAAGTGCTTCCTCATCCTCCATCTTCATTTTCTTAAAGATGTCGTGGAGGTCACTTTCAGGAAGACTCTCCGATTTATCATTTGCGGGAGCTATTTCCGAGATGTTTATTGCTTTTGATGTTCCGTATAAAACTCTGTAGGAAACTGCGTCCTTGGCACCGCTATAGGAAGCTGTCAGTCCCTCTATAGTGTCTGAAGCTCCGCCTATTCCTATGGTAACATTTGCCTTGCACACATTCCCTGCAAGTCTGCACAGTCTGTCGCAGTCATCAGTAAATCTCATGATGTCTTCATCGGATTCAAAACCTGCGATTATGGCTGTACTTCCAAGATATGAGAAAAATCTTGCATTCCATTTTTCTTTAAGTCTCTCCTCCGCAAGTCTCCTTACGGAAACCGACAAGAGCACATGGCTCATGCCCTCGGGAATATCTGTTGTGCTTATATGAATAAGCGCCGCGCAGTACCTGTTCCCTTTAAGCTCAATCTGATAATCAGCCATGAGCTTCTCTATCTGATCTGTCTGAATTTTTCCATCAAGAAGCGCAGCAAAGAAATCCTCCTGTAAAAGAGGCAGGGATTCCATGTAGTAATTGGTCAGCTTCTCAAGGTTCTGCCTGTCATCCCTTTCCTTATCAAGAGATTCCTTTATTCTCTGAAATACATTCTTAAGCTCAACTGCGTCTATGGGTTTAAGAATATACTCCTCCGCCTCAAGCCTGATGGCCTCTTTGGCATACTCAAACTCATCATATCCCGAGAATATGATTATGCGGATTCCGGGATATAATTCCTTGAGTTTTCTTGCCAGCTCAAGCCCGTTCATATAGGGCATCTGTATATCAGTCATTACAACGTCAGGTGTATTTTCTTCCGCAGAATCAAGAGCCTCCAGCCCGTTTCTTGCGTAGCTTGGCTCTTCAAATCCCATCTCCTGCCAGTTAAGCTTTTTCTTAATGGCAAGAGATACATCCTCTTCATCGTCAACCAGAAGTACTGAATAACTCATGATTTCTCCTTCTATTCCCTCTTTTATAAGGAAATATCATATCATGAATACTTATCACTCATCTTTTTCCATAAAAAGATCATTATGATCGTACATACAATAATCTGCGCAAGACCTGCCACCGGGCTTACTAATACTATTCCTGCCATCACAAGTGTGGATAATCCATAAAATACTATGATAAGTCCTGCTGTTTTGCAGTAACCGTCCACATCCTTAGGAGCTTCCTTATCCCTTCCCCTGACTGTCTCATAATCTTTAAAAACAAGCAGTCTGAAAGCATAATATGCACATATTACAAACAACAAAAGCGGTATTCCTGACTGCTCCACAATCTGATTAAAACTCATATTTACCTCACAAAAGCCTTTTAACGCTATCGGCCCATCTAAATCATTGATAACTTTTGCACTCTTAAAATCATACATATCACATTTCAAAATATGTATCACTCTTCACACTATCGTATACCATTCAAAGAAAAGAATATAGCCTGAATTATATCATAAAACAGAAACCGGGATTGAGCCAGGCTCCGGGGTATATAGTATGAGGAGGCGGCGTATAAAAACGTCGGTTCTTAGATGGTGTATTTTACCATCTTAGAACCGCTACGTTTTTAATCGAACGAAAGCATCCGCCGAATAATACTATATATTCCTGAACCGTACACAATCCCGGTTTCGTCATACTAAATTATTTCTTAGCTACGTACTTTCTGATATCAAGTGAGATAGCAACGAAGATAACGATACCGATTGCAATGTACTGTGCGTTTGCGTTTACTCCGAGGTACTGAAGAGCTGCCTTCAAGAGCTCGAATACGGCAACACCGACGATTGCGCTTGATACTTTACCACGTCCACCAGTAACTGATACACCACCGATTGTGCAGGCTGCGATAGCTTCCATCTCGTAACCATAACCAAGGTTAACTGATGCACCGCCGGCCTTTGCACCAAGCATGAATCCTGCAAGACCATACATCATAGCTGCCTTCATGTAGATGAGGATCATTGTAAGCTTAACCGGAACACCGGCAACCTCAGCTGCCTGCGGGTTTCCACCGATAGCATACATGTATTTACCATGACGAGTCATGTTGAAGATGAACCATGTGATTGCTGCAACGATGATAGCAATCCAGATCAGATAGTTAACTCCAAGGAACTTACCTGTAGCAAGCTTTGTGTACTGCTCAACATATCCACCAAGAGGTGTTGCGTTTGTATAGATAAGAGCAAGACCATAAACGATTTCCATCATAGCAAGAGTTGCGATGAACGGAGGTACATGCATGAATGCAATGAAGAAACCTGTGATTGCTCCAAAGAAACCTGTGATTGCAAGTACTATAAGAAGTACTACAAAGATGTTAAGAGGTTTCATATCAGGGAAAAACTTACCTGAATAATCAATCTTCTGAAGAAGAGTACCTGCGATACAAGCTGCAAAACCGATCATACGACCTGCTGAAAGGTCACATCCTGCGGTAATAACGCAGCCTGCGATACCGAGTGCGATAACCAGACGGGAGGACATGTTCATGAGGATGTTCATGAAGTTACCTCCGGTCAGGAAGTTCTTATTTGTGATACCTGTGTAAATTACCAGGATAAACATTACGATGATAACACCATTGTTGATCAGAAAATCTTTAATTTTCTGCTGTCTTGTCTTTTCCATTGTTATTCTCCATTTCTTACATTATAAGGAGGTTCCGTTCTCACTTCGTTCGCCGGAACGAAGACATCTACTAAATTTGACAGAACCTCATCAAGTAGCTGTCTTCAGAACATTGTTGCGTAACTCATTACCTTTTCCTGGGTCATTTCAGATTCCTCTGTAATCTCGCCTGTCTTTTTACCGTTACACATAACGACTACTCTGTCAGACATACCCAGAAGCTCAGCCATTTCAGATGAGATCATTATGATTGCCTTACCCTGTTTTGCAAGGTTTGTCATGATCTCGTAAATCTCGTGCTTAGCACCTACGTCGATACCTCTTGTAGGCTCATCCATGATAAGAATATCAGGATCGTTTGCCAGCCATCTTGATACGATAACCTTCTGCTGGTTACCACCTGAAAGATTGGCGATGTGCTCATTCATGCTGGGAGTCTTGATCTTAAGCTTATCAATACTGTCATCAACGACTTTGTTGATCCTGCCGTGGTCAAGAACAAATCCGGCATTCAGGTACTTGTTGTAAACTGTAACACCAACGTTATCTTTAATGGAAAGACATCCGAAGATACCATTTCCTCTTCGATCCTCTGTTATCATTCCGATTCCTGCATTCATGGCATCCTTAGGATTCTTGATATCCACTTTCTTGCCATGAACTATGATCTCGCCCTTGGAAAGATTTCTTATTCCGAACAGACCTTCCATAAGTTCTGTTCTCTGGGCTCCAACCAGTCCTCCGAATCCAAGTATCTCACCCTTTCTAAGAGTGAAGGATACGTTCTGGAAGGATTTCTCATGGATTGATGAAACATCTTTAACTTCCATGATTACCTCTCCGGGAGTACGGTCCTTAGCAGGATAAATATTTGTAAGCTCACGACCTACCATCTTAGCGATGATATCATCAATTGTAAGATCCTTAGCAGGCCATGTTCCGATGTATGTACCATCTCGCATTACTGTTACATCATCAGCGATACGCTTAATCTCATCCATCTTATGTGAGATGTAGATCATGGCAACGCCCCTCTTTCTGAGGTTCTCCATGATTCTGAAAAGCGCTTCAACTTCGTTATCTGAAAGAGAAGATGTAGGCTCATCGAAGATGATTACCTTTGCGTCATGGGAAACTGCCTTCGCAATCTCAACAGACTGCATCTGTCCAACCGAAAGAGTTCCCAGCTGTGCCTTGGCATCGAAGTGCATATCCACTTCATTCAGCCACTTCTCTGTTTCTTCGTACATTTTCTTGTGATCTATAACCTGTATCGGTCCGAATTTCTTAACCGGAAATCTTCCCAGATACATGTTCTCGCCAACACTTCTTGCAAGTACCGGCTGCAATTCCTGATGCACCATTGCGATACCCATTTTCATCGCTTCATCAGGATTATTTATTATAACTTTTTCTCCATCGATCAGAACTTCGCCGGCATCCATCTTATAAATTCCGAACAGGCATTTCATAAGTGTTGATTTTCCGGCACCATTCTCACCCATAAGGGCGTGAACTGTTCCTGGGCGAACTGCTAACTGAACGTTATCGAGCGCCTTGACGCCGGGAAATGACTTGGATACACCTCTAAGCTCTAACTTGTATTCTGATGCCATAATCCCTCCTAAATGTCACTTTTTCACAGGACTTCCTTGGGAAAATCCTGCTGTAGCAAAATCATCCCTCCGAATTACTTATTACTAAATCAAATTTTTGCGTTTAAAAGGTGCGGACACAACTTGTGCATCCGCACCGATATTTTTTTAGCGTAGTTCTGTACCAGCAAGTAGAAGCTCTGCTCTTCACATGGAAGTTCTGCTCTTCACATGGAAGTTCTGCTCTTCACATGGAAGTTCTGCTCTCGCTTCGCTCGCCAGAACTAAGTAGTACACTAGGCTCGAAAGAACCTCGCCAAGTGATTACTTAACTGAATCAAGAATCTGCTGAGCGTTCTCAGATGTAACCTTTACATAGTCACAACCAATGTAGTAATCGTTTGTGCCACCGTTTACAAAGTTGATAGCAGCATCAGCTGAGCTGTGTGACTGTGAGAAGTGATCGTTGAATACTGTACCTGTCATAGTTCCAGCAATAACATCCTCAAGAGCCTCTGAAAGAGCATCAACACCTACAAGGTAGATATCTGTGCCAACTGTACGTCCTGCAGACTCGATTGACTGAAGAGCACCAAGTGCCATAGCATCGTTGTTGCAGAATACAACTTCTGTCTCAGGATGAGCTGAAAGTGCGTTAGCAACGAGCTGCTGAGCTGTAGCCTGATCCCAGTTACCAACTTCGTCGTCAAGGCAATCAACTTCCCAACCTGCATCCTGAAGAGCCTTTACTGAGAACTCTGTACGATACTGAGCATCTACGTTCTCCGGGTCACCTTCGATCATGATGTACTGGATCTTGCCGTCGCCGTTAAGGTCAACCTTATCCTTGCCAAGGTCAACGATGATCTCACCCTGGTATGTACCAGACTGACGAGCGTCACAACCTACGTAGCAAACGTTCCAGTTGTTGTCTTTCCATCTCTGCTCTTCGTCTGCATCGGGCTCACGGTTGATGTATACGAGCGGGATGTTAGCTGCTACAACAAGATCTGTGATTGTTGCTGCTGATGAAGAGTTAACAGGGTTGATGATAAGTACGTCAACACCACTTGTGATGAAGTTCTGAATCTGGTTTGTCTGTGTAGCCTGGTCATTAGCACCATCAACGATTGTGATGTTGTCCTTTGAGAAGCCCTGGCTTACAAGATAGTTCTCAAGCTCGTTTCTGAAAAGTGTCATGAAGTTATCAGAGAACTGATAGATACAAACGCCAACCTTCTTGCTTGCAAGATCGCCACCTGCAGCTGCATCTGTAACCTCTTCTGCTGTCTCCTCAACTGCATCTGCAACAGACTCAGCTGTATCTGCAGCAGTTTCCTCTGCTGTGCTAACTGCTTCCTCTGCTGTGCTTGCAGCTTCCTTAGCTGTGTCAGATGCTGAAGAACATCCAGCAAGCATTGACATTGAAAGTGCTGCTACTGTCAAAAGACTAACTACCTTCTTTTTCATAATTACGTTTTCCTCCTATTGGACTTGTGCAACTCATAGTCAAAGTGCACATGTTTTTGTTTACAGTGGTTATTCTAACAGTGCAACTTTTTTAAAAACATAGAGAATTCTTCTTTCGTTCTAGAAAATTCTATGCAAATTGTTTAACCCCCCTATCGAAAATCGATAGAGGGGCTATTTTACTGATGTTTACCATATTTTCTTTTCAGGAAACTTATCATAGAAATTCTTCTTTTCTTCCTGCATCTGTTTGTAGGCTTCTCTCAAAGCCTTTCTGACATCGCCTGTTTCAGCGTCCGCCACATATCCTATCGCAAAGAATACTCCGTCAGGATCGCTTCCCAGCTTTCTTAATAATTCTATTTTTCTTGAAAATTCTTCTTCGTCAATATTTTCTATAACGATGGCAAATTCTTCTCCTGCCGATCTGAAAATGTCATTTTCGTCAAATACATCTCTTAGAAGTTCTCCTGCCTTTGCCAGAATCTCGTTTCCGGCATCATGTCCTTCCTTATCATTGAGAGACTTAAGACCATTCATGGCGCAGAACGCAACTCCGAAGGGCGCTTTCTGATATTTCATTCTGGCAGCAAGTTCATCGACAATTCTGTTCATCACTGCTCTGTTGCGGACACCTGTCAGCATATCTATGCTGGTCAGCCACTCCAGACGTTTCAGGAACTGATTGTTCGCTATTTCAGATGAAATAAACAATGAAAGGATTTTCATGGCTTCTGTAATTTCATTAACCTTGGTTACGTCGAAATTGGTAACCATGAGATATCCTATTATTTCATTTCTCTGTTTTAACGGAACCATGCACAGGCTCTGGGCATCCTCTGCCCTGAGGAGCTTAGCCCACTCCGGCGAGCATTCATCTACTTTGTCGATATCTCCTTTGTCCCTGATCACAAAGCAAAAACCGGGGCCGATAAGTTTTTCCCATGACTGGGAAATATCGTAAGGCACATTTGACATAAGCTGTTCCGCAGCTATGGAACCGCTTCTGATGCTCTGACTCAGCACTTTCGCAGTTTTTCTTTCATTATCTATAGTTATAAGACTTGCCGACAATGAATCAGTAAATTCTCTGAGGTCTTCTATTACCTCATTGACATTTTTCTTAAAATCGGTGCCGTTTCTCAGAGTCAGACAGCTCTGAATGACAATTCCCGCAATTATGGGATTTATCGATGAAAACTTTCCGGGATCCATGCTATCTGTCACTTCATAAATAAACTGACAATACCCGATGCCTTCCTCATCACTCACCAGCGGAAGTATCAGATTTTCAGACCAGCCCCCTATCATCGTTGTGGAATCTACGTAGGTATGAAATCTTTTACCTTCAAATGCAGCCTTGATACATTGATCATCAAACTCCGGATTATCCGGAATAAAATTTGTGTACAGTTCTCCCTCAATTGGCTGTCCGGTATAACTGAACTTTTCATTTGTAGCAAAAATCCTCATCTCATTAATTGTATCATCAGGATTTTTAACAACGCGCATTATGGCACATGGATTAACACAGCTTTCAGCTATTGTTTTGAATTTCTCATAAGTGCTGTTTTCAGAACCCATTTGTCATCCTCCTACAGGATTATACAAAAAGTGCATATTCCTATATTGCAATTAATATTACGAAATATGCACATTTCTACCGAATATCTACATTTTAACATAATTTGATTGTTATAAATAAAATATAGATAAACACCTTATTTAATTATTCTTAATTTTGAAAGCCGTCTTTGGCATCAAAAAATCTGTTCTTTTTCCATTTATGGTCAACAGCTTTAAACACGGGAACTGTTATAAGTTCGTATACTTTATTGATGATGTAGACCAGAATATAAATTATCACCGCACTTCCCAGGATGTGCAGAACAAGAAAAACCGGGTTGCCCTTTACAGACTCAGCTGTATTAAAGAAGCTCAAAAAGTAAATATGAAGCAGATACACAGAGAATGATGCACCGGCAAGCTCATTAATGGCTTTCACATTTTTCATCTTAATATTTCTGAATATAAGGAATACGAGAACCGCCTCAAAGATTACCATAGGATTTTCATAGTTAATGGAAGCAGAATCCATGATAAAACTTCCGGTCAGGAGCTTATCCACGTACATCCAGGTCCCTATGGCAGCTATATCTGCAGCAAGGAAACAGATAAGATTACCTGTTTTATATTCCCTGTCCATATCCCTTAGGTAGCATCCTAGCAGATACATGAGCACAAAAGTAACGATTGTATAGCCGGACTGCGCACCCTCAAGTCCTATTGTGGATGTGCCGGCAAATGTTCTGCCGGTCCTATACGCAAGAATATCTATTATAAACGGATACACAGAAAATGTTGCAAGTGACAAAAGAAGCATTGTTTTTCTGCCCTTTGGGGTTATGGTATCAAAAACAAGATTTAGATACGGCGATATGATATATAGCGCAATATAAATGAATACAAACCAGTAATAGCCAGTAAAAAATGAGAGAAAACCATCAAAGCTGCGGTACTCGCTCTTAAAAGCCGCACCGATTATAAATGCTGCAAGCTCAAATATGAGATACCTGCAGAACAGCTCCAGTGGCTTTAGCAGATCTCTTTTTTGTGAAGAGCGCATAAAATAGCCGGATATAATCACAAAGAGATTAACAGCACATATTGTTACCGCTTCGAAAAATGTAAGGATTATCTCATTAAAAGAGCCTCCTGCCACATTTGCAAATCCCCCCAGCGATCCACGCCCGTTGTAGTGCATGATAACCACTGCCATGGCAGCGAGGATACGCAGAAGCTCTATATTTGATTCTCTGTTTTTTCTATTAGCCATTTCTTTTTCTCCCCGCTTTATTCTACCACAAATAAATACGAAAGCGCTGCACCAGATGATGAACACATCATCTGATACAGCGCCGTATAGAACAATATTATATGCTCCGGCTAAATCAAGCCTTACCGTCTGAACCAAGAACGTTGAGGATCTTGTCGTGAACGATTTCCTTAACGTAAGCACGGCCATCGCCAAGATACTGACGAGGATCGAAGTGCTCAGGATGCTCAGCGAAGTGCTGACGGATACCTGCTGTCATACCAAGACGAAGATCGGAGTCGATGTTGATCTTGCAGACTGCACTCTTAGCTGCTGCTCTAAGCTGCTCATCCGGAATACCGATAGCATCCTTCATAGCGCCGCCGTTAGCATTGATGATTCCAACGAACTTCTGAGGAACTGCTGAAGAACCGTGAAGAACGATCGGGAATCCGGGAAGTCTCTTAACAACTTCCTCAAGGATATCAAGACGAAGCTTGGGATCCTGGCCGGGCTTAAACTTGAATGCACCGTGGCTTGTTCCGATAGCGATTGCCAGTGAATCAACGCCTGTACGCTTCATGAAATCCTCAACCTGATCGGGATTTGTGTACTGAGCTGCATCATCAGCTACGTTTACATCATCCTCAACACCAGAAAGTGTACCAAGCTCAGCCTCAACTACGACACCCTTTGAGTGAGCGTAATCAGCAACCTTCTTAGAGAGCTCAATGTTCTCTTCATAAGGCTTTGAAGAAGCATCGATCATAACAGATGTGAATCCGTTGTCGATACACTCCTTACATACTTCGAAGCTTGCACCGTGATCAAGGTGAAGAGCGATCGGAATAGATGTTGCTTCTGTAGCAGCCTTAACCATGTTTACCAGGTAAGGATACTGTGCATACTTGATAGCTCCTGCAGAACACTGAAGGATAACAGGGGACTTAAGCTCGTCACAAGCCTCTGTAATAGCCTGAATGAACTCCATGTTGTTGATATTGAATGCACCAACAGCATATCCACCATCGTATGCTTTTTTGAACATATCAGTCGTTGTAACTAATGGCATAATTTGTACCACCTTTCGTATAATTTTGTTAACAAAATAACTAGAAACATTATAGCTCAATCCACCCGAATAATACAATCCTTTTTACGTTCTGCTCTTTTGTCTGTAAACAAAGAGATAAATGAATAAAACGAAAGCGCAGATCGTAAGTAATAATCCTGCTAAAAGACCGGGGGTGTGGTAAGTAAGCTCTATTTCATGGACACCTTCCGAAATATCAACTCCCATATACATGACATTTGCTTTGTAAAGCTCTTTCTTTTCTCCGTCAACTTTGATACTCCAGCCTTTGTCATAAGGAATCTGCAAAACAAGATTCGTGTCATTCCCGGCTGTAACACTTCCCGTCACCTTAGAGGTCATCCTTGATATGGGATTGAGGTTTAAGTTTACGTCATACATGCTTTTCTTGGAAAGCTCTGATATTTTCTCAAGAAGAAAGGCATTGGGCTCGCATATTACCGTGATACTGTCTGTTAAGTACTTTCCTTTTTCCGGAAAAATAATATCAACTTTGGTTATTCCTTCAGCATCTGAGCCAAGGTTTACGATGTAGTCGTGCCATCCGCTGTAGAACTGGCTTTCAGGCTTTTTATAGGACAATACCTTGGAGGAAACCTGTCTGTCTCCGGAGTATGCCACAAAATAAATGTTATCCATGTCTGATACAGTATCACACCAGAGGTTATTCAGATATATATAGGTTTCCGCATCCGCAGCGCCACTGAAGGTGATTGTTGCGCTCTGTTCAGAACCGGATACCTTAAAGTTTGTTTTCTTGCCCTTTACTCCGTCGCCTCTTGTGAGCTGGTAATCAATAATGCTGTGGGCATAGGCAGGTTCATAGTCAGATGTTTCGCCCTTTAAAACTCCTGTGAGCATGGCTTCCTGTCTCATGACAGGTGTCATTTCCACGAAACTTGCCGCATCTATAACATTGTCACAGGTGTATCCCAGGGTTATTGGATTTTTCGCCTCAAATACTGCGAAATTAAAGTAGTTTCCTTTTCTCTCATAGTCCGACGGAACGTAGGCTTCCTCTTCGGGTGAGTCAAATCTCAGTGTGTAGTAGGATGCTCCCGCAAGAGCAAGGGGTGCCATCCTGTCATCAAGACCATAATATGAAAAATCACTCATCTCATTTATGGCAAGTTTGTTCAGATAATCTGACACTGAACCGTTTGCCAGAGAGAAGTAAAACTGTGTTGAGGAGATTCCATAAGGCATTCCCGCGTTCCAGATAAGATTTCTACCAGTATATCTGAAGAAATCATCAGCACTTTTTTCGGAAACATCAAGTACTGCCTTTACTTCCGTGTTCTCATAGTCATTCAGGAAGCCGTCAGCAGTGGTCTCTTCCAGATATCCGTTGGGAAGATTACCTTTACTCTCTGCGCCTTCATAGTAACCGTTGATGCAGACACCTGCGAAAGTAAGGAGCATCAGTCCATATGCTGTAAATGCCTGCGCCACTTTCTTTTTCCCAGTACTCAAAGCACCTGAAACAAGGATGATCACTGCCGCTGCCAAAAGTAGAAGGAGCTGAATCCTGACAAGTTCGTCACTGGTAAGTCCAAGGATAAAGCACAGCCCTGCATAAATTCCTCCGCAGGCAACAAGAAGCAGCCTTTTTTTGAAATCCATCTCATACAGCTCATGCATCATCTCTGTTATCTTAAGCGCAATAAACAGCTCCGCCGCAAAGCACCATCTGTTTATCATGTAGGAAAATCCGGTCATTGCGTAGCCTGCTGCCGGAAGCATGATCATAGCTGCAAGGATAAGGAGCAGCAGACAATCCTTTTTATTTTTCCTGATATTTACTATCACAAAGAAAACGGCAAAGGCTGCTATAAAGGTAAATCCAAGCTCCGTATCATACATGGGCTTATATATGTAGGCGATAAGGTTTTTCACCAGTTCTTTATAAAAATCCGCCTCATATAAAGTCTTGACGCCGTGCCCTGAAAGGCCGGCTCTTGGGTTTGACAAAAACGCGATTACAACAGGCACGAACACCACCGCACCCATTACACATCCAAGGATTCCATAGCCCCAGAACTGTCCGATCTTTACAAGTGCCTTTTCCCTGTTAAACAAAAGGCTTACGATGACATAGCCAATGGTAAGAACAACGCACATGTAGAAGAAATAGAAGTTTGTAACTGCGCCCAAGGCTACTGAAAGCACAAACAGCGTACCCTTTTCACCCTTTAATACTCTGTCCGCACCAAGGATCATCAGCGGCAGGATTATCATTGCATTTACAAAGAACGGATTCCACATGCCTATAAACATCACCGTTCCACAGAAGGCATAGGACAGCGCTCCGGTAAGAAGTTCCGGAAGCCTGTAATCCCCGCGGCTTTTACACAAAGCTGCAAATGACAGCCCGGCCAGGAATGGCCTTAAAACTATCAGAAACTGGAAATAATAATAAACAGCTCCTGTGGGGATAAATGCAACCGGAAGATTCAGGATATCTCCCACTGCATAGTACTGCATAGATGTGTAAAAATCAGCGCCGTAGCCTATTCCAAAGGAATAATTCTGAAGGGCAAAATTACCGTGAATCATCTGATAGAATACGCCTCTTATCCATTTGCCATAAACCATCAGCGCATTTATATGCTGCTTGTAGGCATCAGATGTATTTATCATTGATTTGCCCGCAAGATGGAAATATATCCACACAGAAATCCCAAGAATCACATAGAGAAGGCTGTAGGATATAAGGAACTTTCTTTTTTTCATTACTTTTGTCCGCCTTTTTTTCTAACCTTCAAAACGATAAGCAGCACTACGAAGGTAACAACCGTAAGTACCGATAACGCAAGAGTGATTTTCTGAAGGGTTGTTCCGCTGTAGCTTACACTGATCACACCGGACTTACCGATGGTTTCAGAAGGCATGTCGATGGTTGTAAGTCCATTGAAGGCTTCTCTGCAGGAGAGGTTGTACTTTTCTCCATCAGATGTCTCTAATACCGCACTGTATCCTTTGTAATAAATCTGCGGAACAGTGTAATTCTCAAAAGCAGCCTCTTCTGCTTCAAAACTTCCGCCGACCTTGTTTTCATATCTCTCGTAAGGAAGCTCCTGCTCGCTGTTATCTTCAGCTCTTACAATGTTTCTCTCCCTCAGTTCCTCATCATTGTAAACCACAGGGAGCCACTCGCCTCTTCCAACTGTTTCACTGTTCTGTGCAATGATGTCCTCATTAACTTCATTGAAATAGCCATAGGTCTCCGCAAGTGCAGTTTTGTTCTGCCATATTCCGAAAACAGTTGTCATGACCACTGCATATACAAGCAGCCAGATTCTGCCTTTCTCCTGTATTGTTTCTTTTCCCGTAAGCACCATTCCAAAAATGAGCGCACAGAGCGCAAAAGGATAAAGTCTGAAGGTGAACTGAAGCTGATTAAGAACTGTTCCCTCAAGTTTTTCCCAGGGTACAATCTTAGTCATTGCAAGGAGAAGCAGTATTCCCAGCACAAAATAAAAATTAGCCATTCTGTCATTTACTTTTTTTGCAAAAAGTCCTATGAGCAGTAAAATCGGGATTCCCACACCGACATAAGCTATGTTGAAAAAGTAGCCGGTAGGTAAGAACAGCGTCTCAAAGGGCTGCACAAACTCACCCACATGAGCCCAGGGATCCTGGTAGACTCTCTCTACTCCGGATACCATCTGCTCTATCATGGGGAAGGTGTAATAACCTGTGATCAGCAGCGTAATAACTGCCGTAACTGCAAGGTTTATCAGATGCTTTTTCTCAAAGAATGCCTCTCTCCCCTTTTTTGTAAGGAGCTGAACCACAAACACTGCCGTAGTTAAAAGAAGGGCAATGAACGAATTTATAATGTGGCACAGCACAAGTCCACCAAGGCCAATGCCTATAAGGTAGCACTTCATTCCATCTCTCATGAAAAAGTCATAGATTCCGGCAAACAAAATCGGCAGAAAGATATAGGAAATATAACTGCTGTAGCCGGCTCTGAAGATAAGGTCCGCAAGATAGAATTCACTTAACATAAGGAGAAATGTTCCGGATAGAGAAAGGAACTTATCCCCGGAGACAACCTTAAGTGATACATAAGTGGAAATTGTTGCAAGAAGGCATACAACCACTGCGAATATTTTGTAGGTTGTAAGGATTGATACTCCCATGATCCTCATGATCGCAGGAATTATCAGAAAAAGATCGGGGTAAAACATAGGGCTTCCGTAACCCTTTCCCCCGAAGAAATTGGAATACACATAAACAGGGTAGTTTCCCGAAAGCAGCGCTTCCTTAACACCCTCAATTCTGTTCATGTGATAAATATAGTCAGGCGCATAGCCATACAACCCCTCGTGCAAAAAGGGAAAAGCCGTAACTGCTGCAATGATCGCCATTGCCACAGCTACAAGCACTACTTCTAAAATTCTGTTTTCTTTTTTCATACCCCAAAGTCTCCATTATATGCGGAAGAAGTTCGTGGACCAGAAGGATTCTTCATTTATCGCAGAAATCCTGTTGTACTGCATGACAACTGCGGAGTTGGCTCCATAGGTCCTTACGAGTTTTCCGTTTTTTACATGATAATTCAAAGGCTCCGTCTTAAAGCCATTCCTTGTGCTTTCCATCACCCTAAGGACTTTTGCCTCCAGCGGGATTCCCAGCACTTCTACATTAAGCTCACAAATGCTTTCATAAGGGCTTGCGTTTATTACAACTATTGTCGCACTTGTCCTGTTAAATCTGCCGTATGCAAGAATGTTCTTTTCTGAATTCAGTCTTGCAAGTGATCCGGTTCGCAGCTCAGTACTTATCTTATGTATGCGGATCATCTTTTTATGAAAATCAATAAGCTCCCTGTCTTCCAGTCCCCAGGGATAGGTTCTTCTGTTATCGGGATCGGTAAAACCGCATACTCCCGCCTCATCTCCATAGTAAACCGTCGGAGCTCCGGGCCATGTCATCTGAACAACCACAGCCTGTCTCATGACGGCAAGGCTCACATTTTTATTTGCAGCCTCACAGCCAAGGGTTGAACTTCTTCCTACGGCATGATTCGTCCTTGTAAGGAATCTTGAATGGTCATGGTTTGACAGTTCGTTCATGGCAACCAGCTTCGATGAATGAACAAAGTTGCTCACTCCCGCTTCATACATTTTGAACCAGAAGGAATCCACATCCCCCAATAGCTCTTCATGGTATTCGTCGCTGTGCTTTTCCATTCCGGTGAGGAAGAAGGACAATGGTTCCATAAAAGCATCATAATTCATGACGCTGTCCCACTCACCGCCGGAAAGCCATTTCCTTGCACTTCCATAATGCTCGGCCAGAATCAGAGCGTCAGGGTTTGCCTTTTTTACTTCTGTTCTGAATCTTCTCCAGAACTTGTGATTGTACTCCTCAGAATGTCCGAGATCTGCAGCCACGTCCAGGCGCCACCCATCTGCATAGTAAGGGGCTGAAACCCATTTTTTACCGATTTCTATAATATAATCTTCAAGCTCTTTGCTGCCTTCATAGTTGAGTTTTGGCAGGGTTTCATAGTTCCACCAGCCCTCATACTCCCCGTTCTCAGGCCAGTTTCCACCGTAGAACTTGAAAAAGTCCCTATACGGACTGTCATAGGAAATATAGGCACCTTTATCATAACCCTTTGAGTTATCGTACAGGTGCTCTCTGTCCATCCACTTATTAAATGAACCGCAGTGATTAAATACTCCGTCAATGATCACCCTTATACCATGCTTATGCGCTTCTGCCACAAGCTTTGCAAAAAGGGCGTCAGATGCTTCAAGGTTCCGCAGGTTGGAAACCCTGTCAATAAACCTTGTGGCATTTCTGTTATCCTCTCCTTCTTTCAGAAGATTTCCGCTGTCAGAAACTATCTTGCCAAAGTGAGGATCAATATGGTCGTAGTCCTGAATGTCATATTTATGAGTTGAAGGAGAAACAAAAATTGGATTGAGGTAGATGACCTCTATTCCAAGCTCCTTGAGGTATCCCAGTTTTTCAATAACTCCCTGAAGATCTCCTCCATAAAAGCTTCTGATATCCTTACCTGTCGCATCAGGATAATCTCTCCAGTTTTCAACCCGAATGGTCTTGCCGTTTACATAGTAATACTCATCTGTTAAAACATCGTTGTCCGGATCCCCGTTTCTGAAACGGTCAACGAATATCTGATACATGACTGCACCCTTGGCCCAGTATGGGGTGGAAAAACCGGGTATCAGCCTGAAACGCATGGAATTCGGAATATTTTCTGTCGGTCCTTTCTGACCGTAGTACAGAACCTCATCCTCAGATTCTATGCGAAAATAATAATATATATCATCTCCGGACTTAGGAACTGTTCCCGAACAGTGGTAATAATCGAACTGGTCCTCAGTCTGGTGTTTTCTCATTGCTATTTCCTTGATCTCACCGTTTATCTCATAAACAAGATATATCTTTTTTACTTCGTTTTTGCCGCAACGAAAATGTAAAAAAACTTTGCTTCCGGGTTTTGGCTCGGTGGGTTGATGATAATCAAGTGTCATGTCATGGAACAATCTGTCCCTCGTGATCATACATATCTCCCGTACATAATAAGCACATATATAAGATAAAATTAAAGGAGACAGCACTAGGGATGTGCTGTCTCCTTTGAGAAGGTATTTCTTTCTTATGGGTATAGCAAAAAACTTTAAATGTATTGGGGGTTACAAGATTATATTAGCACCGGTCCAAAAAACGGTAAATACTCACATTTCACAAAATAACCAAAACCCCTTATTCATTTTTGTTAAAGTTGCACAACTTAAATCTTGCTAGCCAGTGCTGCTACATCTCCGCTGAAAGAGACAGCCGGGTGTGATTCGAATAGTGCTTCGAATTCCTCGCGCCCGATTTTTTCCTTTTCTATCAATAGATTTGCACTGCTGTGCAGAATGTCTTCATATGATCTGATGATCTCTTTGGCCTTGTTGTAGCACAGATCAATGATTACCTTGACCTGCTTGTCAATCTCACCGGCCATAAGCTCTGAGTTACGCTTGTTGTGCTGGATATCGTAGCCTATGAAAACATCCTCTTCCTGTTCATTATAATTGATGATACCGATTGCCTGTGACATACCGTAAACTGTAACCATCTTGCGAGCCTCGCTTGTGGCCTTCTGGATATCACTTGAAGCTCCTGTTGTTATATCACCAAAAATAATCTCCTCAGCAATTCTGCCGCCAAGAGATACCATGATCTCCTGAAGCATCTTGCCCTTGGTCAGGAACATTTCATCCTTCTCGGGAAGGGGCATCGTATAGCCGGCTGCACCCATTCCTGTAGGAATAACTGAAACTGTATAAACAGGTCCCACATCGGGAAGTACATGGTAAAGGATCGCATGTCCCGCCTCGTGGTAAGCTGTTATCTTCTTTTCTTTATCAGAAATAATATGGCTGTGCTTCTCAGTACCGATACCAACCTGTACAAATGCTTTCTGAATATCAGCCTGTCTGATGTATTCACGTCCATCCATTGCTGCGTTGATAGCGGCTTCATTTAAAAGGTTCTCAAGGTCAGCACCTGTAAAACCAGCTGTAGTCTGAGCAATGCTCTCAAGATCTACATTGTCTCCAAGAGGCTTATTTCTTGCATGTACTTTAAGGATTTCCTCTCTGCCTCTTACGTCAGGACGGGCAACAGTTATCTTTCTGTCAAAACGTCCGGGACGAAGGATCGCAGGATCAAGGATATCCACACGGTTTGTGGCTGCCATTACAATGATGCCTTCGTTGACACCAAAACCATCCATCTCTACAAGAAGCTGGTTAAGGGTCTGCTCACGTTCATCATGTCCGCCACCCATACCGGTTCCACGTCTTCTGGCAACTGCATCTATCTCATCGATAAATATAATGCAGGGGCTGTTTTTCTTGGCATCTGCAAACAGGTCTCTTACTCTTGATGCACCTACACCGACAAACATCTCAACGAAGTCTGATCCGGAGATACTGAAGAAAGGAACACCTGCTTCTCCGGCAACTGCTCTTGCAAGAAGGGTTTTACCTGTTCCGGGAGCGCCTTCCAAAAGTACGCCCTTGGGGATTCTCGCCCCGACTCTGGTAAATTTTGCTGCGTCTTTCAGAAATTCAATTATCTCCGCAAGCTGCTCTTTTTCCTCAACAAGTCCCGCTACATCTGTGAGTTTGATCTTGTTATCTTCGCCTGTGGAAAGTCTCGCTCTGCTTTTTCCAAAGTTCATCATCCTGCTGTTGCCGGAGGACTGCCCTTGGGCATTATTCATCATTACAAACAGAAACGTCACAACGAAGAGTCCCACCAAAATGGGAATTATGCTGCTTATAAGAATATTCTCACCGGGAACATCCCTGACAACGGGATCCACATCATGGGCAAGAAGAATATCCTCTATTTCTTTAACATCTGATGCATATAATAACTTCTCTTCACCGTTTTTAAGTGTTATCTGTACCGCACCTGTCGGTGTCTCCTTATTGGGAATTATGGTAGCACTGTAAACATCACCATTTTCAAGGTTCTGTACCAGCTTGCCTCTTGTATAAGCGGTATCTGAGGACTGGATTCTTCCCTTACCATACTCAAGAAAAGCAAGCGCAAGCAGCAGTACCACTATCAGTACAAAATAAAAATTAAAGCCTCTGTTTTTCAATTTTATTCTCCTTAATCGAACTCCACTACTCCAATATAGGGAAGGTTACGATATCTCTGGTCATAATCAAGGCCATAGCCTACTACGAATTCATCGGGTATCTCAAAGCCTGTGTAGTCAACAGTAACATCCATTACACGTCTTTCAGGTTTATCCAAAAGAGTGCAAAGTTTAATGCTGGCAGGTCCTCTGTCGCCAAGCATCTTAAGAAGATAGCTGAGTGTTCTTCCTGAGTCAACGATATCCTCAACTACGATAACATCCTTGTCCTTAAGGGGTTCATCAAGATCCTTGACGATCTTAACAACACCGCTTGACTTTGTGGATGAGCCATAGCTTGATGCGGACATGAAATCCATGGTTACAGGTACTGTAATTCTCTTTGCAAGCTCACACATGAAAAATGTGCCGCCCTTAAGTACGCATACAAGATGAACTGTCTTACCTGCATAATCCTTGCTGATCTGATCTCCGATCTCCTGGATTCTCTTATCCACTTCCTCTTCTGAAAGAAGTACTCTAACTGATTCTGCCATAAATGCCTCCTAAATCTACCGGCGGATTAAAATTGCCGGCTATGGTCTTAAATTTTTACCTCCAAAATTCGTCTGGTGTCCTCCGTTACCTTGTAAT
This sequence comes from uncultured Butyrivibrio sp., assembly GCA_947168335.1. Lineage (GTDB taxonomy): Bacteria > Bacillota > Clostridia > Lachnospirales > Lachnospiraceae > Butyrivibrio. The sequence continues at coordinate 27,782 of CAMVLM010000004.1, forward strand.
TACTTCCAATTCTGTATCCGGGCACCCATAGGATCATATCCCCGTCTGCAAGGACGAAAATTTTCTCCCTCACATCCGATGGGATTTTTTCATCTATCATAAATTTCTTCAGTGTTTTTCTGCCTTCTCCGATACAAATGGTGTCACCCACCCTTCGTTTACGGAATAGCATACCATTATCTATTTTATCATAATCAAACCATTTCGTATATTGCCCGTCAGGAATTTTATCCTCACTGTTGTAGGGAAACAGCTTCATACTGATATTGCCTGTTCCGGGGCAGGTGATCTTAACTGTCTGACCGTCCTCAAGGGCAGTTATGTCCACCGGGATCTCATCTTTTTGAATATTATTCTCATTATCTTTTGAGAAAAAATAAAGTTCGTCATAAGCTCTCTGCGCCCTGACACCGTAAGGAAGATCTAGGGAAGCACTTCCGGAGCTGCTTTCAATCAGATGCTCAAGATCCTCAAGGTGCGAAGCCGTCACATCCTTGATATGGGGACAGACTCTGCAGATTCCTCTCATGAAAATCCTGTTTCTTACAAGATGCGGCACATTTTTCAAGCCTTCGCAGCTGTATATCATCTTTTCATTATCAGACCGGATGATTTCGCGCTCTGCAAGCTCTGCCTGCATATCCAGGTATTCATCCACCTCAGCCAGATACTCCGCAGTTTCTGCCACATGTCTCAGCGCACCTGCATTTATCTGCTCTGCAGCCACCGGGAGAATATTGTGGCGGATTCTGTTTCTGGTATAATCATCCGTCTGATTACTCTCGTCGTTGCACCATTTATAACCCTTTTCTGTAAGGTATTCCTCGATCTGATATCTCTCCAGTAAAAGAATAGGCCGGATGAGATAGTGATTTCCTCTTTTTCTCCTGGGCTTTATTCCTGCAAGACCTTTAAGCCTGCTGCCCCTGAAAAGATTGTGGAGCATGGTCTCTGCCTGATCATTCCTGTTGTGGGCAGTTGCAATGACCACCTTTTTGCCGTTCTCTTTTTCCAGCTGTGAAGCTATCTCCTCGAAAGCGTTATATCTTGCATTTCTCCCTATTTCTTCCTCTGATCCGGAAAGCGTGCGGGACATCTGCGGGATATCGATATCTCTTCTGAAAAAAGTCACGCCCTCTTCTTTACAGATGGACTCCACGTATCTGGCTTCCGAATCAGCCACATCTCTTATCATGTGATTGATATGGACAACGCACAGTCTGAAGTTCATCTCCTTCGAAAGAGCATTAAGCAAATAAAAAAGGCAAACGGAATCAGCGCCGCCGGAAACTCCGGCAAGCACGATTTCGTCTCCCTCTATCAGTCTGTTTTTTTCTATGTATTTTTTTACCTGTTCTTCACAGTTACTCATCTTATCTTCCTGCGCCTTCGTCCTTAAAGATTATCTCTCCGGGATAAACAAGGCCCAGTTTTTCCTTGGCTACTTCCTCTATATATTTTCGCGTTGTGGTATATTTCTCGAATTCCTCTATTTCCTCGCTGCGCTTCTCCTCATCATCTATCTGGGTCTGAAGCGTTTCGATTCTGGATTTATACTGTCCGAGCTTCTGATACAGGCTGACGCTTCTGATAAATATTACTATCGTAAGCAGAATTACAGCGATACCAGCGAGCAAAAGTCCCAATCTGTTGTGGATACTGCTGCTTTTGTATCTCGCTCTGACTCTGGAGCGCGAACGCGATCTATTGGATTTGCCGGTTCTTGTTGTCATTCATTATTCCCCCGAATTAATTGTATATTATCGGACCTGCCTTTGCAATTATATATATCGATAAAGCGATGACACATCTTCCTTGTGGATTGTCTCCTTAACATCAAGGACTTCAACCTTAACGTCTTTGTTACCAAAGCCTATCGTAATAATGTCACCAACCTTAACGTCGGTGGATGCCTTGGCAACTTTATCATTAATCATGACTCTTCCTGCATCGCAGGCATCGTTTGCCACAGTTCTTCTTTTAATAAGTCTTGTGACTTTGAGGTATTTATCAAGTCTCATGTCTGATCTCCTGTTATTCTAATGTCCTATTACCGGTGTCGGTGCATCTGACATTCCCGTTCTTTCTGACCCTGAAAAACTCGTTCCCTCGGATGAGGTACTTCCTGTATTTCCGGAATCCGAAGAACTGCCGGTGTTACCTGAGTCTGAAGCAGACCCTGTACTTCCTGAATCAGATGTGCTTCCCGTGTTACCGGAATCTGAAGAGGAACCTGTACTTCCTGAATCAGATGTACTTCCTGTGTTTCCGGAATCCGAATCGCCTGAAGGCTTCTTCTCAGGTACCATCTCAGGGAATGTATAAGTTACGTTGTTCTTTTCACTGTCAACCTGTATTGTATAGCTCTTGGTCTGATATCCTTCCTTCTGGAGGGTGACCATGTGCTGACCAGCTTCCTTTGCAAAGCTGCAGGGAATTATTCCAACATAGTTTCCGTCAAAATATGCTTCAGCCCCAACAGGTGCATCAAAGCTCACTCTGTATCCGGAAAGGCTGTTATCATCAGAAGAACTGCTGCCTGATGAGCCGGAATCACCTGAAGATGATCCGGATGACGAACTTGTTGACGATCCGGATGATCCGGATGTTGTGGTAGATGCTGCTGAGCTTCCGGTGGTACTTCCAGTTGTTGATGAAGAAGCAGAAGTTGTCGTAGCTGCTGCCGATGAATCAATACCGGCGGTAGTAGATGTGGATGCGCTGTCTGAAGTGGAAGCTGTAGTTCCGCTTGTCACCCACATACTTGATGAGGAAGCAGTGGATGCGGAATCAGATGTAGCAGGCTCATAGGTGCTTGCTGTTGATGCGGAGTCAACACTTTCAGTGCTGTCAGCGCTTGTGCTCTCCGTAGATGCGTCTTCATCTTCCTTTTTGCTGCTGTCCTTATCCTTTTCAAGTTCTATGAATAATGTGGCATCAGGCTGGGCAACCTTCAGATAATGGTCCTGAGATTTGTATCCTTCAGCCATTACGTGAAGTTTGTGTTTACCATAGGTGTAGCTGTGAGCGACCTCATTCATTACCTCATCGCCATCAACGAATATCCTGGCTTCTTCGGGCGTCACAACGAATTTAACCGTTCCTTCTTTTACCTTTTCTACTTCCACCACGCTTGTATCAATGACCGTTTCCTCATTTCGTTTAACTACGATTTCTGAGGAAAACTTTGTTCCGTTTCCGGCGATACTTACGTTATAGCTTCCTTCGGGAGCACTGATGAGCATCTTGGGTGTTATTTTTCTTATAACCTCTTTATCAAGCTCTATCCAGGCACCCACAAGGCTTCTGTCATTTACGGTATCGGAGGAGAGGCTGACATAGCCGTGTCCCCGTGTGACCACAATACTGTATATCTCTTTGTCTATTCCACTGACTCTGAGAGTATCTGTCTCAAGAATATCCTCGGGATTAACCGCCTGGCCATCGGAAATGATCAGTGTCTTTCGGGTAAGATGAAAAACAGTGCCGTTTATTTTAGCGGTTTCATCATCGCTGACAAGGCTAAAGTCGGTGACACCAGCCTCTACCCATGCACTGTCAGAAACAGACAGAGAGTTAAGATGCTTTGATCCCTTTAAAAAGGTGATATCCACAACCTGGCCCACTTCAAGCATGGAAGCGGATACCGGCTCCTTGTGGATATCATATATCTGGGATGTATTATCGTATTTTAAGGTGTAGTTTTTACCTGTGTCGTGATTACGAAACTGAATAGTTTTGGACAGAGTATTAATCTGCTTAACGCAGGCTGTGTCTGCTGAATCAAATTTCCCAAGAAGAGATATTCTGACAGATGAAGCTTCCTGGGAGGCAAGAACTGACATAGCCTGTCCAGATAAAAGTGTTGCCGTTATCATCAATGCTAATAATAAACGAACTGTTTTTTTCATCAGCTTCCCCCATTACCCCCAAACATATGCCGCTCCCTGCATCAAAGGCTTATACTCTCTCTTATTGCAGAAAGTCTGCTTTCTTCAAGCAGGTATTCCTTTGTGTTATGAGAAGGGTCTTCAATAACATCTGAAAGCATGGCTTTCAGTATAAGCCCAAGCTCCTTCCCGGGCTTAATTCCAAGGTCCATCAAATCCTTGCCGTTTACGCAAAGCTGCGCCAGTGTAAGGCATTCACCGTCCCTTTCTATTTCTTCAAAAAGCTCTCTGACTTCTTTGGTCCAGGCAAGCTTTTCTTCTCTCTTATAATCACTCTGAGCTTTTACATCCGCATCATGCACCTCAAGAAGGAGAGGGAAAATATCCGCTCCGACTGCACTGGCCATTCTGCGTACAGCTTTCTTTTCTGCAGGATACCTGTGGTCGTGATACTTTACCAGCTTCCTGACAAGGTCCATGGTATCCCTGTCAAACTTAAGTCGTCTCAATATGGCGTAAGCTGTTTCAGCGCCTTTATCCGCATGACCGTGGAAGTGGTCCACGCCCTCTGCATCGGTTTTTTTGCAGGAAGGCTTCTCAATATCATGGAAAAGCATTGTAAGCCTCAGCACTTTGTCCGCACGGATATTCTCAACCGATCTGACAATATGCTCTCCTACATCATAGGCGTGGTGGCGATTGTTCTGCACTTCACCAACGCACTTATCAAACTCAGGCATTATCACGCCTGTAATTCCTGTCTCATACAGTTCCCTGATTTCTCCGGGATTCTGTGAAACAAGGAGCTTTACCAGTTCAACCTGGATACGCTCTGCACTTATTTTTGACAATGTGGGAGCCAGCGCCCTGATCGCTTCTCTGGTATCCTCTTCTATAGTGTAACCAAGCTGTGCTGCGAATCTGACAGCTCTCATCATTCTGAGGGCATCTTCGGAAAAACGCTCCCCGGGATCCCCCACACAACGAATCAGCTTTTTATTTATATCGGACAAACCATCGAATTTATCAATAAGTCCATCCTCTTCACTGTATGCCATTGCATTTATTGTGAAGTCTCTTCGCTTAAGATCCTCCACAAGATTTGAAGTGAAAGTCACTTCCTTGGGATGTCTTGAATCCTCATACTCGCCATCTATGCGGTATGTGGTGACTTCAAATCCCTCTTTTCCGTCCATGACAGTTACGGTGCCGTGGGCGATGCCTGTATCTATGGTTCTTGTAAATAACTTTTTTACTTCTTCCGGCTTGGCGCTGGTGGTAATGTCCCAGTCCCCGGGTTCTCGCCCAAGGATTGAATCGCGGACACATCCACCTACCACATATGCCTCATACCCTGCCTCATGCAGTGTATCCAATATTCTTTTCGCCGGTTCCGGAATCTCGATTTTTATATCTTTTTCTATATCTTTCAAAATTAATATGCTCTGCCCCAGTAAACCATCTTTTTGGCAGGCTTTCCACAGCATACGCAGTTACCTGAAAGGGTCTCCTGCTCAAAAGGTATGCAGCGGCTGGTAACAGAATAATCCTCTTTGATCTTGTCTTCACAAGCCTGATCTCCGCACCACATAGCCTTTACAAAGCCCTTGGTTTCCTTGAAGGCTTCCTCAAATTCTTCTTTATTTGTTGCTGCAAAAGTGTGTGTATCAAGGTGGTTCTTAGCCCTCTCATACATATCCTTCTGGATAGCGGGAAGAAGCTCTGCTACCTTTGCTGCCACATCATCAATTGCACATTCGATCTTCTCTGAAGTGTCACGTCTTACGAGTACGCACTTGCCTGCCTCGATGTCCTTGGGGCCGATCTCAATACGAAGCGGAATACCACGCATCTCCTGATCAGCAAACTTATATCCCGGACTTCTGTCAGAATCATCAAGCTTGGCTCTGAAATCCTTGAGGCTGTCAAGAAGCTTGCCTGCTGCCTCAAGAACGCCATCCTTCTTCTGCTGAATGGGAACGATCATAACCTGTACAGGAGCAATTCTGGGAGGAAGTACCAGACCTGAATTGTCACCGTGAACCATGATCATAGCGCCGATAAGACGTGTTGTTGCACCCCATGATGTCTGATAAACATGATGAAGCTTATTGTCTTTTCCTGCGTACTGAATATCAAAAGCTTTCGCAAATCCATCACCAAAGTTGTGGCTGGTTGCTGACTGAAGTGCTCTTCCGTCATGCATAAGAGCCTCTACTGTATAAGTAGCTTCTGCACCTGCGAACTTCTCCTTGTCCGTCTTCTGTCCCTTGATTACGGGAATAGCCATATCCTCTGCAAGGAAGTCAGCATATACATTAAGCATCTGCTGTGTACGCTCCTCAGCTTCCTCAAAAGTAGCATGTGCTGTGTGTCCTTCCTGCCAGAGGAATTCTCTTGAACGAAGGAAAGGACGTGTCTCCTTTTCCCAGCGAACAACGCTGCACCACTGGTTAAGTACCTGAGGAAGATCCTTATATGAGTGAATCTCTCCCTTATAATAGTCACAGAAAAGTGTTTCAGATGTGGGTCGTACACAATATCTCTCTGTAAGTTCTTCCTGACCGCCATAGGTCACCCATGCAACCTCGGGAGCAAAGCCTTCTACGTGATCCTTCTCCTTCTGAAGAAGTGATTCAGGTATAAGCATCGGAAGATATGCGTTTGTTACGCCTGTCTTTTTGAAGCGTTCATCAAGGTGCTTCTGAATGAGCTCCCATATTGCATATCCTGCAGGCTTGATAACCATGAAGCCTTTGATGTTAGAGTAGCTGATGAGTCCTGCTTTGATGACTACATCTGTGTACCACTGTGTGAAATCCTCTTCCATTGAGGTAATTTCTGAAACGAGTTTTTTACCGTCCTGTGCCATTTTATATTTCTCCTCATTAAAATACTGCCTATATGCGCATAGGCATCCATCTTTAAAAATATCGATAGTTTGTTACATGGTAAGACTTTCCCGCAAGGTTTGTCAACTAATAAGTAATTAAGTCCATGCCCTCGTGCCTTAGCAGCTGCAGACCTGACTCAAAAAAGTCCATGTATATGCAGTCAACCACAGCATCGATCTCCGGGTCATACAAAAGAACCGTCGCACCGTTAACAAAAGCTCCGTAATTCACAAGATCAAGGCTTATGTCTGCTGTAATTATCTGTTTTTCTTCATCTTCATGATATTTTATGCGGCAATCCTTTTTGCCAAGTTTTATTGTGGAAACATCGCTTTCAGGTGTTACAACATCTGTGATAACTCCGCCTGAAACCTTGTAGGTTCCGCCTCTGTCAAAGGAGTCAGAGTCAATTCCCAGCCCGGTAAATACTGCTTTTCCCTCTTCTCCCATGGCTGCGTGGTTCCCGGAAAACGAAACTATGACATCAAGTCTGTCCTTATCTTCTGAAAGGGCCGCTATATAATCTCCTAACGTTTCTGCATTAAGAAGGCTTCCAACAAGAAATCTGTCCCTTACATAAAGCGCGTCCTTATCCCAGGAGCTGTATGCTTTATCGCCCCGGTGATCGGCACAGGTTCCGTTTTCATCTATAAGTTCTTCTATATAAGCAGTGACCTTGGCTGCGCCGCTGTTGTTTAAGTGTTCATCGAATCTGAAGTCCGTGGAAGTATCGATCCTGTCCATAAACTCCGGAGAATTCATGTTGATAAACTTTATTCCACAGGATTCGGCATACGCTTTTATTCCGTTCTGCCTGCTGTACTCCTCGGTGTTTGCTCCGCCAGGTGCGCAGAAAAGTATAAGCTCCGCGCCTTCCTCTTTGCACAGCTTTGTAATCTTATCAATATATCCCGTGCATTTTTCATCCGGCATGATTATCTCATCATTTGCTTCCGGATCTCTCATCTGTCCTGTCTCAAAGCTTCCCTGATATCCTTTTTTATAGGATGTCTCATTGGAAAAATCCTCTGCCGTAAGTTCCTCATATCTTGTGTGGATAATGGGGAATCTGAGTAAGAGCTCATTTCTTAAATTGTCATCAAATCCGTAATCCTTCTGCTGTGACAGTACCCGTCCAAAAGTATCTGTACTGAATTTTGTCAGAAGATCAGCTCTGTAGACATTTGTAAGTTCCTCATCGGTAAGCTCTTCGGTCTCATCACTTCTGTTGAAATTGAAGGTCTCCGCAAAAACCATTTTGGGGTGCTGGGTTTTAAATGCTTCCTTCAGAAAATACCAGGTTGTATCTATGCTTTGGTTGGCACTTGATAGCGTAAATGAAGAAATACCTTTTTCATTCCAGAGCTGTGCATTGTTTACACTGCAATGGGCATGACTGCTTCCGATAAAAAGCACATCCACGGTATTTTTCCCAAGTCCGTAGTAATTTCTGAATCCTCCGCCACCTCCGGTTGCTTTGTAGGAAATCACTCCATATATTCCGCTTATGATAAGCACCGAGGCGATGATAAATGCTGCCGCCTGTGCAAAACGTCTTTTCAAAATATAACCTCCGTAAGTTAGAACTGGAAATAAATAAACTGTCTGGCATCAAATCCTGCACCATACACTCCGAATACAACGGTGACTACTAAAAGTGTTACTCCGCAGATAATCCTGAACGGCGCCCACTGACCTGCCATCCACCTGTCAAATCTTTTTCCTGTCTTCTCTCTGACTATATCTGCAAAAAGAAGAGCAAGCAGTGCGATTGATAATATCCTGAACTGCGCTGCATTAAGACCAAGGGTGTAGAGTCCTTCTCCTTCAAGAAGCCAGAAATCAGGGGTGGTAAACATTACACGTATATAGTCAAATGCGCTTTTTATTGAAGGTGCTCTGAAAAAGATCCAGGCAAAATCAACGGCTGCAAATGTAATGACTGCATTGATAAATCTGACTCCGAAGGTGCCTTCCGGAATTTCGAAGTCTTTCTTTATCCTGGTTATCAGAGGTTTTATCAGTGACTCAACCACATGGTAGAGACCATGAAGTATTCCCCAGAACACATAAGTCCAGGCCGCACCGTGCCAGAGTCCGCTGACTGCAAACGTGATCATCAGATTTCTCAGTTTAATAAGAAGTCCCCTTCTGTTTCCTCCAAGGGGGATGTACAGATAGTCTCTGAACCAGATTGACAATGATATATGCCATCTTCTCCAGAAATCAGTCACCGACTGGGCAAAATACGGAGCAACGAAGTTCTCCATGAGATTAAAGCCCATAACTTCAGCGGCTCCTGCAGCGATTGTGGAATAGCTTCCAAAGTCGCAGTATATCTGGATTCCAAATCCAATGGCACCAAGGATAAGCGCTCCTGTGCCGTGTTTATAATAATTGTCGAATACGTAATCCACCAGAATTCCGACTCTGTCCGCTATGACAAGTTTTAAAAACATGCCCCACAACATAAGGAACAGTCCGTCACGGATGCGATCATAGTTAAACAGTTCCTTTCTTGATTTATCAGGAACTGTATTTATCTGGGCAAGGAGATTTTTGGATCTCTCTATTGGGCCTGCAACCAGCTGCGGATAAAAGGATACGAACAGGGCGTATCTGATAAAGCTCTTCTCCGCCTTAAAGTCGCCTCTGTAGCAATCGATAACATACCCGAGAGCCTGAAATGTATAAAAAGATATTCCCACAGGGAGCAAAAGATTTAGTGTTCCAAGGCTATCTGCTCCGGAAATCAGTATTTTCCTAATTGCACTGATTGTGTTTATGGAAAAATTCAGATATTTAAAGACAAACAATATGGCAAGGTTTACTGTAATGCATGCTGCAAGTATTGCTTTTTCCTTTTTCCTGCTCTTATCATTACTGTCCTGGGTTTCAGTTCTTACTTTCTCAATGGCAAGTCCTGAAAGCCATGTGACAACTGTTGAAAAAAGAATCAGAACCGCATATTTTGCATTCCAGCTCATGTAAAAATAATAGCTGGCTGCGAGCAGAAAGATGCGTCTTAGCTTCCCCGGAAGAAGCAGATACACTATGCTTACGATTGGAAAAAAAACCAAAAATGCCGCAGAATTGAATAACATTACAAAACCTCTATCCCTTCATTTTTACAAAGGCTATTTTATTATTATTGGATTGACTTTTCAATTGTGAGTCACATTTTCGAATAATAGACGTTCATGTAACCTGAGGCAATTGCTATCCCTGCGGCAAACTCTGCATTAGTGCCGTTTTCACAGACAAAAACCAGGGGACTGTATTTATCATCACTTATTATGTGGGGATTTAGATTAATTCTGTGAAGGGGGATGTTCACAGAATTTCTGATATGATTTTCTGCGAATTTCTCAGGTGTTCTGACATCGATGATGCGTATTTCCTCCATCTGGCTAATCTTATCCGGATCAATATACTCTGCCTCCGGAGACTTTTCTGTTTTCTTAATGGGCGGTCTTCTTTTTTCAGTATCAAGTACCCGCGCCTTAATCTCAGATAATTCTGCCTTATCAGGTATTTCATTTACCCCGAATTCTCGTTCTGACTTCGGAAAAATGATGCCTTTTAAATAAACCTGCGCAATGTGATTTGCGCAGGCATGGCAGTCGTAAAGATCTTTTAATTTGCCCGCAGGTGCTGTGTTTTCTTCATCCTCTTCATGGAGGACATCTTTCAGATAATCATGCACCTTGCAGGCAAGTTGTTTTTTGCTAAGTTTTTCCTGTGTATTGATTGGTAATTCTTTCATAGTATCTGTTTCTTCTGCAGATTGCTTTTGCCTCATGTGGTTAGAGGGCGGTTACTCTTATAGTGATATTTTCATAGGCGTCCAGTCTGTCCGCCGAAAATATTCCATCGTCATTCTCACTGATCTCGCCACTCCACAGATCTCTGACCTGATATCTGTCAGCGTCGGCAAACTTATCTGCTGCCGGAAGTTTATCTCCGATTCCCTGAATTATCTCCCATGCGGATATATGGTAGCCTTCACTTTTTTGTTCCGGGCTAAGGTTAATAAAGGAAATAGCCACGCTTCCGTCAGACAGAGGCTTTGCCAGAATATCAACTCTGTCGTTGTTGGTTACGTATTCCGTGTCAAAATCATCCTCCAGGAGGCTGCAGTAAACTCTCTTTGCCTGGATTCCAAGCTCGTCCTGATTAAGTTTTATCAGCTCCTCATTGGCGATTATTTTGTAGAGTTCATCTCCCTTTTCAACTCGTCTTAGGTCCAGTCCCAGCATCAGCGGGGAATTCATCATGCACCACATTGCCATATGGGTTCTGTTCTGTGCAGAATTAATTCCGTTCATTCCGATAACCATCATGTCGGGGTCATTCCAGCCTTTTTCAAGACCTGCAAATTCATCCATGATTACCGCTTTGTTGTACTGATTGGCTACGCCTTCAGTGTATCCGCTGCTCCAGGGAGCTTTTCCCGGATCTCCGTCAGCTCCTACCGAAAAGGTGATATCATTTAGTATTCTCCAGGAATCCGCCATCTTCATTCCCCAATTGTGGGGCTGGGTCTTACCCCATTCGCAGAGGGAATACACAATTTCCTTATCCGGATTTATCTCTTTAAGTCCCTCCAGAAGTTTCGCGTATGACATAAAAGTGTTTTCCTGTCTTCTGTGGTTCATAAGCCTTATCTTGTTTTTACCCTTTTTCAGGAAAAGTTTCAGTTCTTCATCCCCAAGGATATCATCAAAAAGATAGGTCGTTGCCCCATCACATTCAGATGCGATCTGAAGCCAGCTGCACCTGCGCAGAGGTTGGTTCCTATGTCATTGTACATGCCGAATTTAAGGCCTTTATCATGAATATAGTCTGCAAGTGCCCTGAAACCCGAGGGGAACTTTTCTTCATTATTCGAGAGCTTTCCGTTGATTCGCTCATTTTTATAGCAGCCATCATCCAAAACAAGATATTTGTAGCCCAGCTTATCAAGTCCAAGTTCCACCATTTTGTCTGCCATTTCTTTGGTAAGAGTCTCTGTATTGCCGCTTCCGAAAGCATTCCAGCTGTTCCATCCCATGGCAGGAAGGCCGTGTTTTTTCTTTTCAAAAAGCACCTGTCCGTCAGAGAAATTATCATATCTGTAGTCATCTGACGGAATTATGTCAGGTCTTTTCAAATTACTGTTTTCCAATTTATCACTCCTATAAATAAATCAACCAAGCCATTTAAAGAAGCACATGGCCTGGTTAACTTTATATTTTTAATTTTTCCAAACGAGAACTTCTTTGCTGCCGGCTGTTGCAAAAGGTCCGGGTATTGTCTCGGTATTTCTGTGATCTCCGAAGTAATCCTTATCAAGTCCCAGGTCTGAACCATCAGGATTTTCAAAGCGCTGTTCCGGCTCAAAGGCAAGTCCCAGTGTGTCACTTGAGATTATTCCGTCTCTGAAATCACCTATCTTGTCAAAGAGATCACTTTCAATAAACCAGCCGCTCTTCTTTTCCTTGATCTTAACGGAAACCTTGGATTTTTTATCTGAGAGCTTGTGCTTTTCATGCTTGGATACGGTTGCACCTCCAAAGTACGCATTGCCGTCAATCCATACAGGAAGGTGTCCAAAGTGCATAGCTGCAAGGCCTCCCATATCGGGATCTTTTCCACCTGCGAAGGGCTTGCTCCACTCTTCATAGGTGGGGAAAATGTCAAAAGGTGCTGTTCCCACAACCTGGTAATCCGCATCCTGGGCGGTTTTCTTTTTATCTGTAACAGGGTATTGCTGCAGGAAAATGTTGTTGTATACCCTGTCATCACCGTGAAGGATGGTCATGAATCCTGCCACTTCTGTGCGGTGTCTTATGTGATAAGGTGTGTATCTGGGCTCACGCTGTCCGTTTACGATGCTGTCTACTCCGGAATTGATAAGGCTGAAGCTTCCCAGGATCAGATTGTGAATGCAGGCAATCCCCTCGCTGGGTATCGTGATTGATACGGGCGATAAAAGCAGGTTGTTGTCGATTATTGTGGGGCCATGTCCTACTTCCACAAAAACGTCAGTATTGAACATTGCACCGGGAGCCTGTTCAACGCCTTCGGGTCTGTTGTTATCATGCATGAAGTTCTGGCTGACACGTGCTCCCTGTGCCTCCCAGTCAAGCCATACGCCCATGATGCAGTTGTGTATGTGGTTTCTTCTGATGGTTACGTCAATCGCAGCATGAAGCTTTATTCCTGCTGTCTCTGCACCTCCGAGCTGCTGTGAGTTGCAGATATGATGGATATGGCAGTCCTCAATTGTTGAGAATACTCCACCCATTCTGCCAACGATACCTGTCTGCTCGCAGTGGTGTACGTTACATCTTCTAATAATATGATGTCCGATGTTTTCTTTGAGCCATCCATGATACTGACCTCTGCAAACAGCATCCCGTTCCATCTGTGTAGGGCTCTTAACCTTTCTCACAGTGAAATACATGTCATTTTCAGGATCAAGGTATTTTCCAAGGGATATTCCGCAGCATTTGCTTCCGTAAACTTCGCAGTCCTCGATAATCCAGCCTTTACTCCAGTGAGGGCCTATCATTCCGTCCTGATAAGCTGCAGGCGGAGCCCATGTGGTAGCTGCCTTATTGATATTGAATCCGCTTACCGTAATGTAGTTTATTCCGTTTTCATCAGGCATGAAGCAGTTTCTTCTTACGCTGATCTCAACATTTTCCTTGTTGGGATCAAGCTTTTTGAAATTACCATAGAGTACAGTCTTGTCTCCATCCTGCTCGGTGAACCAGAGATATCCTGCATCTTCTTTATTCCAAGCAAACTTATCGGGCTCTCCCTTTTCACATTCCTCAAGGGATGCTGTCTCATACATCATATTGTCGTTAAGGAAAACTGCGCCTGTGTGACGAACTATTGGCGAAAAATACCAGTCTCCGTAAACCCTTGTTGTATAAGGATTATAGTCACCAAAAATGCTGTTCCTGACTTCAGCCTTCCACACATTTCCCTTGACCTTTGTCCACTCTGTCAAAGGCTCAGCTCCTGTGATCACAGCCCCAAGAGGCTCTTCTGAGCGATATGTAATACGCTTATCCTCTTCTCCTGCATGTACCGGAACTACTCTCTCACGATATATTCCGGGTCTTACAATTATTTCATCTCCGGGCATCGCAACCTTCGCAGCATCATTTATGTGCTTAAAAGGCGCTTCACTGCTGCCATTTCCATCTCTGAATGTATTGCAGTCAACATAATAGATCATCTGTCTTATACCTCCAAACCGGTTATTTTGCTATTATCCCCGCATTAAATTATGCTAAAACTGATTGCATAATCCCTATGTTTCTAAACATACCTAAATCATTTTGGAAAAACAATCCGATTATTGCGGTCTTTACCTAATAATTCTTGCTTTTTTTGCTTTTGTGGAGATTCTATTCCTGTCAAATCATCCAACAAACAACAGGAAACTTTTATTTTTCTTTTTAGAAAATCTCCTCTAAATATCAGCGTTTCAGGAGCACTAATATAAAAACTTTAAAAAATTTGAAAATTTTTTAAAAAAAGTGCTTGCATTTCATGAGAAACCATAGTAATATAGCTTTTGTCGTTAAGACAGCGACACACAAATCGCTTAAATAAGCGCTTCTAGCTCAGTTGGTAGAGCACCTGACTCTTAATCAGGGTGTCCAGGGTTCGAGCCCCTGGAGGCGCACGCCGAGTACTGTTTTTGTGGGTATACCCCATGGGGACGGTACTTTTTTTGCGTTAAAATAGTCAATATATCTATATCAGGTACCCGCGTATTAATCTTGGTGTACATAAGCCAATTCAATATAACAAGAGCCGGGAAAACAGAATATCTTCAGAATTCCCGACTCGTTATGTATTATTATTTACTTTGTTTTATTCTTCCCAAAACAGTTCATCAAGCGTCTTGCCGAGTGCCTTGCATATGGCTATGCACAGATTAATTGTTGGGTTGTAATCGCCCTTCTCAATGGCGCTTATGGTCTGTCTTGATACGTTACACATTTTAGCCAGTTCATCCTGGGACAGATCCATACCTGCTCTGGCAGCTTTCAATCTCAGATTTTTCATATAAATATCCTTTCAGCTCATTAGACAATATCATGAACTTTTAAGTTCATAGGGCAATGCCAGAAACCATATCACCATATCAGACATTGCCGCAAAACCTTATCAGCTTACATGGTCTTTGGAATTTACTCTTCCTCTTCGTCTTTGATGAAAACTTTCTTTATCAGTATTATTGTTGTCGGAACAAGAAATTCTACAGCAACAATGAAATTACTGATGCTTCCGCCCAAAATCAGGTAGCCATCACTGTTTACCATCTCCCCGTTTCTCATTGCAAGAATTGCTGAGATCAGGTTGACCGCACCAACTGCCAAAATCATAAGGCAATACTTCTTCCAGTAATCCGGCTTCATACCAACATAGAAATATGCATCGTGAAGCACATCATAAGCTATTGTTACCATTATTGAGGTCATAAAGATTACAATAATGATCGTGTTGTTATACAGTTTAAACGGCAAACCATCTATTACCTGGACTGTATCCATCATCATCCAAAATCCAAGAAATGCCGCCATGGTTATAAATCCATATTTGTAACCTCTGAGCCTTGCAAGTTCCTGCATCTCATCATAATTATCATTCTTGCGCTTTCTGATCGCCGCAAAAACAACTACTCCTATTATGAATAAACTAATAAATATTGCTATTGAAATCTCTGCCATAATCTTATCCTCCGTGTTTATTTAAACGTTTCCTTTTATCAGCGCTGAATACCATCATTGATCTTCTATTTATATAATTATTTTCCTGATCAACTCTCTGTAACTGTAGTGTAAAATATACATGTATGAATGTCAACTATATTTTACATTTTTCATTTAAATATTTTTCCAAAGCATTCAAAAAAGCTGGTAAGACCGCTTATATAGCGGTCTTACCAGCTTGATAAATAATTTCCTTTTTGAAGTTTTTCATACATGGGGAAAGCCAGGCTCTCGTCACGTCAGCCTGGCTTCATGTTATGAAGAAAAGTGTTCTTATGAGGGGTTCTACGCTTTATTAGATTAAGCGTAGTCTCAAGAGGTTTGGGTTGTTCCTCTTGATGTAATCATATTATCGCTCCAAACTTAAATGAACCTTAATGCACTGTGAATAAACTGTGAAAACTTTTTTGAATATTTTCCATTAAATAAAAAGTAATATCCCTAAAACCAGCATTCAGTTTACACAAGAATCTCAATAAGTATTATTAAACCAACTAAAAAACCCTTCCACCACGCTTGTGAAGGAAGGGTTCAAATCTCAATATGTTACTGATTCTCAGTTGATACTTCTCCTGCTTTTTCAGGGTGCTCCAGCATCTCCTGCATGGTTTTCCAGCCAAGTACTGCGCATTTAACTCGTGCAGGCATATGGGAGATATCTTTGAGGGCTGCTGCCTCATCAAGCTCTTCAAGCTCTTCATCGTCCTTTATTTCGCCCTTGATCATTCCCATAAAGGTTCCG
Source organism: uncultured Butyrivibrio sp. (assembly GCA_947168335.1). Lineage (GTDB taxonomy): Bacteria > Bacillota > Clostridia > Lachnospirales > Lachnospiraceae > Butyrivibrio. Next base: position 44,088 of record CAMVLM010000004.1, read on the forward strand.
GCAAGCTTAATTGCATCTTCCTTGCTTCTGCCGATTATCTGGTCTGCCATCATATCCACAGATGCCTGTGAAATAGCGCAGCCTGAACCTGCAAACATGGCATCATCAATTACTCCGTCAACAATACGAAGCTGCAATGTAATATCATCTCCACAGCTTGGATTAACCCCTCTCAAAACAAGATCAGGGTTCTCCATATCTCCCTTATGTGAGGGACGGAGATTGTGCTCATTAACAATTTCTCTATAAAGTCCTTTTAAATCCATTTTATTCCTCGTTATTATCCTGTAACCGCTTAATTACAATTCTGATCAATGCTTCGGTTACTTAATCCCTGCATCAATCATTATAGCCCATATAGGCTCTGACATTCTTAAGATGCTCAAGGAAACGGTCCACTTCCTCTTCTGTATTGTAGAAGTAAACGCTGGCTCTGGCAGTTGAACCCGCTCCGATAAACTGCATCAAAGGCTGTGCACAGTGATGTCCTGCTCTTACGCAGACATGATCATCATTTAAAACAGAGGAAATGTCATGGGGATGAACTCCATCTATTGTAAATGTAACAATTCCACTGTGTTTTTTGTAATCGGATGATCCGTAGATTTTAATATAGGGAAGCTTTTTCATGCCCTCCATAATACGCTTTGTGAGTGCATCTTCCTGCTCCTTGATAAAATCAAAGCCTACCTTCTGAAGATATTTTATTGCCGCATCAAGTCCAACTGCACCGGCAGCATTAACTGTTCCTGCCTCGAATTTGTGCGGAAGCTCAGCATAGGTTGCATCTTCTCTGGTGACATATTCAATCATCTCACCGCCTGTAAGGAAGGGCTTCATGTTCTCAAGCAGGGCCTTTTTACCATAGAGAACACCGATTCCCATGGGCGCCATAAGCTTGTGTCCGGAAAATGCATAGAAATCCACATTCATGTCCTGTACGTTAACTGGAATGTGAGGAGCTGCCTGAGCTCCGTCCACGATAACTGTTGCACCCTTCTCATGAGCGTAAGCAGCTATTTCCTTAACAGGATTGGTAATTCCAAATACATTGGAAACATGTCCGATTGAAACTATTCTGGTCTTATCTGTTATCTTGCTCTTATATTCAGCTTCAGAGATAACGCCTTCTTCGTCGGGCTCAAGATAAACAAGCTTTGCCTTTTTCTCCCTGCAGACCATCTGCCAGGGAAGAATGTTGCTGTGATGTTCCATTACGGTGATGACCACTTCATCTCCCTCTGAAACATTCTCAAGTCCATAGCTGTATGCCACAAGATTCAGGGACTCTGTTGTATTTCTGGTAAAAATAATCTCCTCTGTACTTGAAGCACCGATGAAATCCGCAACGGTCTTGCGGGCATTCTCATAGCGATCAGTTGCTTCAACACTCCAGTCGTAAAGGCCTCTCAGCGGATTGGCGTTAGCATTTTCATAGAAATCCCTGATTGCATCCACTACTACGCTCGGGCGCTGGGAAGTTGCTGCGTTGTCAAAATATATGTAATCCCCTTTGTTTAATATGGGGAAATCGGCTCTGAAATCTTCAGGTCTTGCCATCTCTTTTCCTCTCTTTTTGCCCCGATAGTCATTATAGTATAGTTCTGATAAACTGCTGAATTCTGATTATCAATGCTTCATCCGGAATCATTCTTGCGATTGATTCCATGCGGGCACGGATCATAAGTCTCTTGGCTTCTTCCTCGCCGATACCTCTGCTCTGCATGTAGAACAGTGTATCGTCTCCAAGCTGTCCGATGGTGGCACCGTGACGTCCATCTACATCCTCTTCCTGACAAAGGATCATAGGCATGGTTCTGTTTACGACATCAGGGCTAAGGAGAAGTGTATCCTCCTGCTCATCACCTACAGATCCTGCACTTCCTGACTTGAAATCAAGCGTTCCGCGGAAAATTTTCTGTGCTTCATCAAGGAGAACTCCCCTGAATATCATTTCAGATTCTGTCTTCTCTCCCATCTGATCAGCCACGTAGTTCATATCATAGGTCTGTTTATGTCTGCAGAGATATCCGGTGTGGTTGTTAAACTTACTCTTTCTTCCAAGAAGTGTAACTCTGCATCCGCCCCATGTATTCAGGGCTCCAAGCTGCATTCCTATAGAATCGATACTTGCTTTGTCCTCACAGACTCCGCCGATATCATCAAAGTGCATGATGCCTTCGCTGAGCATCTGAACCTTAATGAGGTTGATCTTTGCTCCTTCTTCTGCAAGAAGTCTTGTCTGTATTCCGATAAAGCCTTTTGCATCGGTATCAGAATCATATTCCATGATCACAGTGATCTCTGATCCCTTAAGAGCATGAATTACCTGGCTTCCAAGAACACAGTCACCATCCTTAAGTGCATATCTGATAAAAACAGGTTCCTTAACTTCAGTACCTTCAGCTGCTGTGATAACAGTTACAGGTACATTCATCTCAGCCATAAGGTTGTCGATTTCCACACCCATTCCTGTGCGTACAACCTGACCATCATTAAGAGGCGCTGTGTCTCCGTTAGGTCCTGGAAGTTCTGTCTTCTTCGCTTTTATCTTGTTATTGGCATCTTCAAAAATTGCCTTAACATCCGCCTCAGTTGCATCGCTTTTTACACTTACAGCTGCAGGAATGTTCTCCGGTTCCGGAGTTTTTGTATTTTCAATATATAAATCGTTTATTTCAATCTGACTGTTGTTTGACTTTAAAAATCTGTATGTCAGTGCAGGCAGATGATTAACTTTCATGTTCAGATCCATTGTCTCAGCCTCCTGACATCTCTAATTTAATTAGGTTATTCATCTCAACAGCATATTCCAAAGGAAGCTCCTTGGAAACAGGATTAGCAAAGCCGCTGACGATCATGGCTCTTGCATCCGCTTCAGAAAGGCCTCTGGACATAAGATAGAATACTGCCTCATCACTGATTCGGCCGATCTTAGCCTCATGTCCTACATCAGCGTCATTGGTTCTGATGTCCATTCCGGGAATGGTATCTGCTCTTGAAATTGAATCAAGCATCAGTGAATCGCAGGATACGGAAGTCTTGGCATGTTTTGCCTCTTTATTGATGATAACTGAACTTCTGTATGTTCCAATTCCGCCTGACTTGGAGATTGATTTGGTTGAGATCAGTGATGATGTATACTTACCCTGATGTACAACCTTTGCTCCGGTGTCAAGGTTCTGACCCTTACCTGCAAAAGTGATTCCCGTATATTCCATTGTGGAATGATCGCCCTTTAAGATGGTCATGGGATACAGGTAGGATGTATGTGATCCGAAAGAACCTGAAACCCACTCCATGCGGGCACCTTCTTCAACAAGTGCTCTCTTGGTGTTGAGGTTATACATGTTCTTGGACCAGTTCTCTATTGTGGAATAGCGAAGTCTAGCATTCTTCTTTACAAAAAGTTCAACGCAGCCTGCGTGAAGGTTGGCCACATTGTACTTGGGTGCTGAACAGCCCTCGATAAAGTGAAGGTCCGCACCCTCATCAACTATGATAAGTGTATGCTCAAACTGTCCTGCGCCTGCTGCATTAAGTCTGAAATATGACTGCAGCGGAATGTCCACTTTTACTCCCTTGGGAACATAAACAAATGAACCACCTGACCATACTGCACCGTGAAGTGCGGCATATTTGTGATCTGTGGGAGGCACAAGCTTCATGAAGTACTCATGAACCATGTCAGAGTATTCGCCTGTAAGTGCGCTCTCCATATCTGTGTAAATAACGCCCTGATCTGCCACTTCGTCCTTGACATTGTGGTAAACAAGCTCTGAGTCATACTGAGCGCCTACACCTGCAAGTGATTCACGCTCTGCCTCAGGGATTCCGAGTCTTTCAAATGTGTTCTTGATGTCCTCGGGAACATCCTCCCATTTTCCCTTCATGTCACTCTTGGAGCGAACATAAGAGGAAATGAGGTTCATATCCAGCTCATCAGTATCCGGACCCCAGTCGGGCATTTCCAGTTCGTTGTATATTTTAAGAGAATCCAGACGGAACTTCTTCATCCATTCGGGATCATGCTTTTCCTCAGAAATCTTGCGAACAATATCCTCAGTGAAGCCGTCCTCCATACGATAGAAGTCCTGCTCGTTCTCCACATCCTTTATGTCATAAACACTGCGGTCTATATCAACTACCGCTTTATTGTTATCGCTCATTTTCTATCCAATCTATTAATTATTTGGGTTGCAGCCGTCGCAACCTTCACATCTTACATATTTCTCGAAACCATGCTCATTGATTTCTTCAACGAGACTTCCGTCACCTGTTGTAACTATGTGTCCTTTTACAAGAACGTGTGTGTAATCAACATGAAGTGCCTCAAGAATCTTGGTACTGTGGGTAATGATGAGAAGCGCTCCGTCCTTCTGTTTCTGATACTCCTGAATTCCCTTGGATACGGTACGAACCGCATCTACGTCAAGTCCTGAATCAGTCTCATCAAGTATTGCAAGCTTGGGCTTGAGCATAAGCATCTGAAGGATTTCTGCCTTCTTTTTCTCACCACCGGAAAAGCCTACATTGAGGTCTCTGTCCGCATAGCTGTCATCCATTGTAAGAAGCTCCATGGCTTCGCCCAGCTGTTTCTTATACTGAAGAAGCTTTACAGGCTTACCTGTCTGCTCGTGATATGCATTTCTGATAAAGCTTCCAAGAGAGATTCCGGGTACTTCCAACGGATTCTGGAAGGATAAAAACATACCCGCTTTAGCTCTTTTGTCTGCAGGCTCCTTTGTAAGGTCCTGTCCGTCAAATGTGATTGTTCCATTGGTTACTCTGTAATGGGGATTACCCATAAGTGTATATCCCAGAGTTGACTTACCGGCACCGTTAGGTCCCATGAGGACATGTGTCTCACCGGGTCTGATTTCAAGGTTTATGTCATGCAAAATCGGCAGATCTTCAACAGATGCTGACAGATTCTGAACCTTAAGTAGTGTCTGTTCTGACATTTTGTACTCCTTTATATATAACAACTTGCTTATCATTCTTTAAAAAGAATAGTTTTTGTGCATAATCTCACTGATTATATCACACATTTTTATGAAAAACATCTTTATTATATTATTTTCCCACCATTTTAGTAGGAATGGATTTCCAACAGGTTGCAAAATGTTGTATTATTATGGTTAAATAAGGCATCTTATACTCACAAATGATTTTAGGAGAAAATAATGGAATTCTGGTTACCGGTTTTGGAGGACACCATAGAAGATGGGCTAAAAATCCTCCCTTTTTTGTTTATAACATACCTGGTTATGGAATACCTGGAACACCGTACCGGTGATAAAACTCAGGAGCTTGTACAAAAGGCAGGGCGATTCGGACCTTTACTTGGAGGTGTATTCGGAGCATTTCCACAGTGTGGTTTTTCAGCAGCGGCATCAAATCTGTATGCCGGCCGGGTAATTACGCTGGGAACTCTGATCGCGATATATCTCTCAACCTCAGATGAGATGGTTCCTCTGTTTATTTCGAAACAGGTTGAGCCCTCCAAGATGATCACAATCATCGCAATGAAAGCTGTTATCGGTGTCATCTTTGGTTTTATTGTTGATTTTGCGGCACGTAAATACAGGAAATACAAAAGGCGTGCGATGATGGATCCCATGAGGATCGATGAGCTTTGCAAACGAGAAAAATGTCACTGCGAAGAAGATACTCCAAGGATTTCTGCCCACAGAGGAAAATATGATTTTACTACAGGCGAATCCGATCATAATGATGAGGCTAAGATAACCAAGGCAAAAGTCAAAGAAAACGCCCACTCACATGATCACAATCATGAAAGTCATGGAAATATCCTTCGCTCAGCGCTTATCCACACACTGCATATTTTCATCTATGTGATGATCTTTACTCTTATTCTGAACGCAGCAATAGAATTTATCGGAGAAGATAAGCTGGCCGGATTTTTACAGGGAAATGTAGTTTTAAGCCATGCTCTGGCAGGACTTGTGGGACTTATCCCCAACTGTGCCGCTTCGATTGTAATCACTGAACTTTATCTTTCAGGAATCATTACCTTCGGTGCCATGATGTCGGGACTTCTGGTAGGTGCAGGTGTAGGCCTGCTGATTCTCTACAGAGTAAACGAAGGCACAACCAGAAACATTCAGATTACAGCAATCCTTTATCTGATTGGTACTTTTACTGGATTTATTCTTGATGTGATGCACGTAGTTGTTTAAAAAAGCCCTCCCCTTATAAAAAAGGGGAAGGCTCGTTTTATGCACTTCAATTATTTTCTGTAGCGGCTTCTTCTGCTGCTTCTGTGCCATTTTCTGTTGTCTCTTCAGTAGCATTATCAGCGTTTTCTTCCGTTACTTCATCTGAAGATTCACTGCTTGTTCCATCTTCCGAAACTTCACTGTTATTACCCTCTTCCGAAGCTTCCGGCTGCTCTTCCTTCACATATCCGGCAACCTCTACACCATTTTCAGGTGCATGTATTACAAGTGACATTCCGTTCTGAGAAATATTCTCAATATCCTCAAATGTTACATCATATGTGTTTTCATTTCCCAAAGTATCTGTTGTAACAAGCTGCCATGCTGTACTCTCGGAATATATTGAAAGCGTAACACCTGACAATATCCTGCCTGAGGGAAGTGTCTGCCCGTCAACCAGGAGGTTTCCGGAATCCTCTCCCTTTGTCACATCTTTTAGTACAATCCCTGAAAGTTCAGAGCCGGATTTGTTTTCCAGAAAACACTCAACCTCTTTGTACTTCTCTTCTTCAGCGGTCTTTGCCTTTTCTGCATTCAGCTCCTTTTCCATTTCATCAAAAAGCTTGTTATAGGAATCTGTGAGTTCCTGCATTTTGGATATCACGTCCTGAACTTCATCGTTTTTGATCTTTTTAAGCTCCAGCTGCTCATACTCTGAGTACTGTCCGGAAAGGCTGTTAAGCTCATCCCCATAAGTATCAACGGTCAGGTTTCCGTACATTGCCTCTGCTTCTGTTTTTGCTTTTGTCAGGCTGTCTCTGCTATCTGTGGCAAGTTTAAGATTTTCCTCTGATAGTCCGCATCCGGTTATAAGCACTGCCCAGATAATGATAACTGCTGCCCAAATTCTGTTTTTCATAAACAAATCCTTTTCTGTATTCTTTATTCCTTCTCCATGCTGTCTATGTAACCTCTGTCCCAAAGCATGATCTTCAGTTTTTTAGCAAGTTCAACCGCAGGTGCCGTGAAATACTGGTTCGTCATCACTACACCAACCATGCAGTCATAGTAATCTCTCCCTGCATAGATTTCCTGTACGGCCTTTACTCCGATTGGTTTGTCATAGCATTTGCACTGAATAGCGTAACTGACTCCGTCTTTTTCCGCAAGGATATCCGCACCGAAATCTCCGCTTCCTTTTGTTACTTCAACGCTGCTAAAGCCGCTTTTGCCAAGCAGATCCGCGCAGTAGTACTCAAAGTCATGGCCTTCAAGTTCGTCCATGGGTCTTGGCCGCCTTAACTTCTTCACGATGTAGACAGTGATAATTGTCGCAATGATCACAAGTAGTACTAATCCAAGAACCAGGTATATTTTAAACAAATTATCTGTCATTAATTTCCCCATAAAAATGCGGCTTTGTTTTCTAAAGCCGCTTATTTTCACTCTTTTTCCAGAAGTGCCTTGTAAATGTCTCGCTTGCCAACTCCCCTGTCAGCTGCCACCTGCTTCATGGCATCCTTATGGCTTAGTCCAGAGTTTTCATAATACGCCATGTGATCTTCAAGGCTCATCTTTGACCACTCCTCCTGCTGCCTTTTGTCCAGGTCAAGAAGACTTACTCCCTCAATTACAAGCACGTATTCCCCTCTCGGGTCGTTGTCTTTATAAAAATCTACAGCTCTCTCCAGAGTTGTGGGAAATACTTCCTCAAATCTCTTTGTGAGTTCTCTGCATATGGAAATTTTCCTGTCACCCAGGTTTTCCAGAAGGTCATCCAGAGTCGCTCTTAAATGATGTGGCGCTTCGTACATGATTATGGTTCTGTGCTCATCCTTCAAAAGCTCCAGTCTGCGTTTTCTCTCCTTTTTTTCATCAAGTCCCGGTAAAAAGCCTTCGAATACGAATCTTCTGGTGCTAAGTCCCGAAAGCGTAAGCGCAACTATGCATGCCGCAGGCCCCGGAAGTGATGTAACCTTAACCCCTGCCTCGTGGCACATTTTAACAAGTACCTCTCCCGGATCTGATATTGCAGGTGTTCCCGCATCTGTAATGAGCGCAACGTCAAGTCCTTCCTGCATCCTGCGGATAAGGTATTCCGCTTTTTCCACTTTGTTGTATTCATGATAACTTGTCATTTCCGTGTGTATGTCAAAGTGGTTTAAAAGCTTTATGCTGTTTCTGGTATCCTCGGCTGCTATCAGGTCAACATTCCTAAGTGTCTCAAGTACGCGGTATGTGATGTCCTCAAGATTGCCTATGGGTGTTGCACACAGATAAAGCATTCCGGTTCCGTTTTCATTCATATTCTGCACTCCTGCTGCCTTTTTATCAGATAAAATCCAAAACCCTGCAGCAGGTATTCCCTTTCTTTATCAAAAGCCGTAGTTTTCCTTCATGTATGGACTGTACTGTCCCGGTCCGTCATAGATAATAAGCGGTGGTTCAACAGAAAGCCTGGGCTTTCCATCCCTTGCTCCCTCAATGAGCACCAGACTTGGTTCCTTGTCCACATAGGGATGAACCATTCTGATGCGCTTGGGCTCTATCCTGTTTTTTGTCATACAGGTAAAAATCTCAGAGAGTCTGAACGGTCTGTGAACCATGAAAAACTTTCCGCCCGGATGCAGCAGTACCTTGGCTGCACCTATAACATCGTCGAGATCACAAAGGACTTCATGTCTTGCAATAGCCTTCGGTGAGTCCGGATTCGTAAGTCCGTGTCCCTTTATCATATAAGGCGGATTTGTGGTCACAACGTCAAAAGAGGCAGGTTCAAATGTTTTCGCCGCCTCTTTTATATCACCGCAGACAATGTGCACACGCTGCTGAAGCTCATTCATCTCCACACTGCGTCTTGCCATGTCTGCGCTCTCAGTCTGAATTTCAAGCCCGATAAGTTCATCGGCTTCTGTTTTGGCCGCCATCAGTATGGGGATTATTCCTGTCCCCGTACCAAGATCCAGTACTCTGTCTCCCCTGTTTGCCTGGGCAAATCCCGAAAGCAGTACCGCATCGATGCCAAAACAAAATTTCTCCGGATCCTGGATGATCTTAAAGCCGTTTCGCTGAAGATCATCAATCCTTTCTCCGTCCTTAAGCATCGGTTCTGTCATTTCCGCCTTCGCTCCGCTTGCCCTGTCCGTTATCATTATTCTGCGGACCTTTGTTGTTTCTGCCGCTGTTCCTTCTTCCATGACGGTTCTTCTTTTTTCTTACTTCACCGCCCTGATCGCCGGACTGATTGTTCCTATCCTGACTGTTATTCTGGTTTTGGTCCTGTCTGTTTTTCTGACCGCCACCCTGATTATTATTTTCCTTAACAGGAGCGTTATTTGCTCCGTCAGCCTGGTTGTTTCGGCCTCTGTCCTGACCTGAACCCTGGTTATTGTTCTGAGCATCGTTATTGTTGTTTCTGTCCTTGCGCTCGCCTCTTCTTCCACGGTTTCTGTCATTCTTCTGATTTCTGTTATTTCCCTGATTCTCAGCAGGGCTGTCCAGAGAAACATTATCTTCAGCTTCCAGTGCCTTTAATGCTTCTTCATCAACATCCTTTTCCTTCGGCTGATTGTTTCTGTGTTTCTGCTTCTTGTGAAGAAGTGTTATATCATCCACATGATACTCATGATATTCCTTCTCATCATCTACTTCTACAAGAATTCGAACTGTCTGACGAAGGATATTAACGCTTGCTACCTCACCTTCAAGGTTGTCATTTGTGGTAACGACATCTCCAAGTCCGGGCATCTTGCGGTTGAGCTCTTCATAAACGTCCTCTTCGTTTTTAAGACAGCACATAAGTCTGCCGCAGACACCTGATATCTTGGTGGGATTAAGGGAAAGGTTCTGTTCCTTTGCCATTTTTATGGATACCGGAATGAAATCTGAAAGATAAGAATGGCAGCAAAGCGGTCTGCCACAGATTCCATATCCGCCGATTATCTTTGTCTCATCCCTTACACCGATCTGTCTGAGCTCAATTCTGGTCTTGAACTCTGATGCCAGATCCTTTACAAGATCTCTGAAGTCTATTCTTCCATCCGCTGTGAAATAGAAAAGCACCTTATTATTATCAAAGGTGTATTCTGCATCGATCAGCTTCATCTCAAGTCCGTGAGCCAGGATCTTCTGTTTGCAGATACGGAATGCTTCTTTTTCCTTGATTCTGTTAGTCTGCTCCTGCTCTACATCCTTGTCATTTGCCATTCGAAGGACGCCTTTCAAAGGTTTGATTACCTCTTCGTCCTCCACTTCTCTCGGATCTGATAAAACCGTTCCGAATTCCACGCCTCTTGCTGTCTCAACAATTACGTGGTCACCTTTTTTTATTTCAAAATCCCCGGGATCAAAATAATAGATCTTTCCGGCCGTTCTGAATCTGACGCCGATAACCCTGGTCATAAATTCTCCTTAGTCTTGTATTGTGCCTCTTTTAAATTAAGCATAAGCATTTCCAGAGTCAAAATCGCATTAACGTTGGATTTTATCCTGCTCTTTGCCTCGTCAATTGCCTTCTGCATTCTATCTAAATCATTATATGAGCAATTTTTAGTAACACTACTAATATACGACAGTTTATCCGCGAAAATCAAGTGATCCGCGCTATTCTCGGCTTTGTATACCAGTGCATCCCTGACAAGAGACATTAATATGTCGAGGAAATTATCAATAATCAATGGATCCAGCTTTTTGGTCTTTGATTTTTTTCCTGCTTCAGCATCCTCATCATCCTCTGATGCCCCTTCTTTTTCCGCCGTTTTGGATAAAAGTGCATTAAGCCTGTCGGCTACCTCATTAACCGTGAGCCTCTCAAGTCTGGACATCAGATCAATGGTCCCGTTCTTGAGTTTTTCAAAATCCTCGTTCTCCGAAAGCATTATTGCTTTTCCCACATTACCCTGCGCAAAAGAAACGGAAAGTCGTGCTTTGTAGTCCACAATTTTCCTGGCCTCCATCAGATACTTCATTATGAGGTCATCTCTTACCGGCTTTATCGGAAAAACTATGCATCTGCTGATAATAGTCGGCAAAAATGCATCTATATTTGATGTCAGAATCAGAATGACAACATAGTGCGGCGGTTCTTCCAGTGTCTTAAGAAGAGCATTCTGAGCCTGCACTGTCATCAGTTCCGCATCGGGAATAATATAAATCTTATGGTCAGAATACGGCTTTATGTATACGTCATCGCATACCTGCTGCCTTATCTCATTAATACTTATCGATGTTGGTTTTTCGTGGTGAAGTACCCTGATATCCGGATGAGAACCACTTTCAGCCTGTTTGCATGAATGGCACTCGTCACAGCTTTCTATATACTTTCCTGTCTCTTTTGGATTTTCGCAAAGAATTGTTTTGGCAATGATATTTGCTAATGTCTTCTTCCCTGTTCCCGTGTCCCCCGAGATGATATAAGCGTGGGAAATCTTCCCTGTCCTCAGTGCATTTTGCACATGCTCTGTAATCTGTTCCTGGTCAATTATGTCAGCAAAATGCGCCATAAAAGCCGCTCCTTTCAATACCTTTATGTGAAAATATCAAGTAATAATCCCTGTATCTGTCCGATTTTGGCCAGGATAGAAATATTATCCTTCTCATCCTTTACAAGCTCCTGCGCCAGCTCATCGAGATTTTCATCTATCAGTCTGATGATTCCGTAGACTCTGTGCCTTCCTCTTCTGTCCAGAAAGTTCTCCCTGGAAAAAGCATGTGACCTTGTGACCACTTCATTCAGGAAATCCTTAATAAGGAAACGATATCTCTGCATATCTCTGATATCATTTTTCTTGGATATCTGCTTTCCCTGCTGAACGATCTCCTGCATCATCAGATTAAGGCGTTCAGCCAGAGTTGCGTCCTCTATCTTACTTGTAAGCGTGAACTTAAAATCCCCGTTTACTTCCTGCTGGGGCTGAGTCTGTTGAACCTGCTGTGTTTGCTGAATATTATCAATTCTTATATCCATGCCACTTTCCCCTCATACTGATTTACATTTCATCTGCTCTGATAAATTTCTCAATTTCCTCTATGCAGATTTCAACTTCTCCGTCATTATTGAAAAAGTTCCGGACTCCTGCCTTCTCCAGATTTTCTTCTGAATAGTCAGCCTTGTCTGCCAGATACCTTCTGCACATTTCATCATAACCCGGCTTTTCCTGCTTAAGCTCTCTCTTCAGAGCACGCTGCAAAATAATACCATCATCAACACTTATCATCAGCGGTACTACATTTTCTTCACCAAAGTAGTCTCTTATCGACTTGTACATCTCTATGGTTCCGATTATGAGATAACTGCCCTTTGTAAGATCTATCTGCCCGTCATCCACAGTAAAGTAATGCCACGGCCCGTAAACAGTATTGTAAGTACGCTCTTCAATGATCTTACCGCTGTCCTTCAGGTGATTGTATTTTTCCTCATCACAGAAAAAGTATTGTACTCCCTCTGCCTCCTTCTCCCTCATAGGCCTTGTTGTGTAAATTATCACCTTGTCTAAATTTACATTGCCTCTCTGAAGCAGATGTTTGTATATTGTATCTTTTCCGCATGAGCTCCTGCCCATTATCTGATATATCTTTCCCATTATTTAACCTGATTAATTGATTTATTTTTATATCTTATAGAATCCGGCAATTAATTATTTGCAGAAAAATCTATTACTTTGATTTTTCTCTCGGAATTATCTGTCATACTCACACCCTGTACGTTCATTCCTGCATTAATCGCATTCTGTATCTGAACAACCAGCTCTCTTGAAAACTTTTCCCCAGGAATTATCAGCGGTATCCCCGGAGGATACAAATTAATGAACTCTGCCGATACTCTGCCTGTTACTTCTGTAATATCAACTTCTTCTGTCTCAGCATCCCAGGCCCCTGAAAAAGGAATAACACTTTCATTTTCTAAATACTCTATACTGACGCTTTTATTGTCAAAAGGTCTTTGATCATGTGTAAAAGCCTCATCCTTTTTTGCGCATAAATCCTGAATATTCATGCTGTCTATTTCATTAATTGCATCAATAAGTCTTCTGATATTCTGTTCAGAATCATAGCCGGTTATGATCGCCAGACCATAGGTATCGCCTGCCATCTCCAGCTGAATATTATACTCTATACGAAGTATATCATATATCTGCTGACCGGACACAGAAGGGTCGCCTGAACAGATCAGCACCTTGCACGGATCTTCAATCTGATCCATATCCGGAATGAATAATCTCCTGCAGCCTTTTGTTTCTTCTTCAATCTGTCTTCTGTAACTAATGAGTTTTGAAAAAATCTCATGTCCTCTTTCAGTGATATCTTTTATACATGAATCCATCGAACTCATCAGTACATACGACGGACTGCTTGACTGAAATATTCTGAGATATCTCCTGAGCCTTTCCCTATTGACTCTGTTTCCCTGCACATGGATTAATGCCGTCTGTGTCATGGATGCCAACGTTTTGTGGAGACTGTGGATAACTATATCTGTCCCCTGCATCACTGCGCCTGCAGGAACTGTGCGGTTTTCAGCTATTCCAAAATGAGCTCCGTGTGCTTCATCCACAATAAGTATCATATTCCGCTCATGTACAATCTCTGAAATCGCTTTAATATCCGAAGGAATACCTTCATAGGTAGGAGATGTTATAAACACTGCTTCAGCATCCGGATTCTCATCCACAGCCTTCCTAATGGTTTCAGGTGATACTTCCCCCATAAGCTTAACAGGTGTTCTGCTCCCGGCTCTTTCAATGACTTTTTCATCCGGATAAATGAATTTCATATCAAGTTCATTCAAATATGCCGCATGATAAAATGATTTATGACAATTCCTTGAAACTATTATCTTTCCCCTCTTCTTAACGGAAGCACATACCGCTGAAAGAACTCCGCCGGTACTTCCATTAACAAGGAAATGGGTTTCATCTGCTCCATACAGTCTGTTTGCCCTTTGCTCTGCCTCAAGAATTATTCCTTCCGCATCATGAAGGTTATCATAATCATCAATCTCGGTTATATCTATCTGATAATAATCTGACATTGCTCCGCAATCCATACTCCTTTTATGTCCCGGCATATGGAATGGCGCTACATTTCTTTCATTTAATTTTTTTAATTCACTATATAAATAAGACATGCTATTTCCACTCTTTTTATCGACTTCTTCACTTTATTTTACAATATATCCCGCTACTTTTCTAAAAATACTGTTTATTCGCTTTTTACCCCTTATTTTTTGAACGTTTTGTTAAATTTATAGCAATTTTATATTATTTTTATGTAATTGTATTGTATAATACTCTATATGAGCGCTTAGCTATGATTAGTTATCATTAGCTATCACAATAGAATAAAGAAAAGGAGTTAAAGAAATGGCAAAAATCGATTTAACCAAGTACGGCATAACCGGTACAACTGAGCTCGTACACAATCCTTCTTATGAGCTTCTCTATGAAGAAGAAAAGAAAGATGGTCTTGAGGGATATGAAGTAGGTCAGGATACAGAACTCGGTGCTGTTAACGTTATGACCGGTATCTACACAGGACGTTCTCCTAAGGATAAGTACATCGTTATGGACTCCAATTCCAAAGATACTGTTTGGTGGACAACAGACGATTACAAGAATGACAACCATCCTATGAGCGAGGATGTATGGGCAACTGTTAAGGAAATCGCTAAGAAAGAGCTCTGCAACAAGAGACTTTTCGTAGTTGATGCTTTCTGCGGTGCTAACAAGGATTCCCGCATGGCAGTTCGTTTCATCGTTGAGGTTGCTTGGCAGGCTCACTTCATTAAGAACATGTTCATCGCTCCTACAGATGAAGAACTTGAGAACTTCGAGCCTGATTTCGTTGTTTACAACGCATCAAAGGCTAAAGTAGATAACTACAAGGATCTTGGTCTTAACTCCGAGACATGTGTAGCATTCAATATCACAAGCCGTGAGCAGGTTATCATCAATACATGGTACGGCGGCGAGATGAAGAAGGGTATGTTCTCAATGATGAACTACTACCTTCCTCTTAAGGGCATGGCTTCCATGCACTGCTCAGCTAACACAGATATGGAAGGTAAGAACACAGCAATCTTCTTCGGTCTTTCCGGAACAGGTAAGACAACTCTTTCAACAGATCCTAAGAGACTCCTCATCGGTGATGACGAGCACGGCTGGGATGACAACGGCGTATTCAACTTCGAAGGCGGCTGCTATGCTAAGGTTATCGGTCTTGATAAGGACGCTGAGCCTGACATCTACAACGCTATCAAGAGAGATGCTCTTCTTGAGAACGTAACAGTTGCTGCTGATGGTAAGATTGATTTCAACGATAAGAGCGTAACAGAGAATACTCGTGTTTCTTATCCTATCAACCACATTGAAAACATCGTTCAGAAGGTTAACAAGATTTCCGCTGGTCCTGATGCTAAGAACGTTATCTTCCTTTCAGCTGATGCGTTCGGAGTACTTCCTCCGGTTTCTATCCTTACACCTGAGCAGACACAGTACTACTTCCTTTCAGGCTTCACAGCTAAGCTTGCTGGTACAGAGCGTGGTATCACAGAGCCCACACCTACATTCTCAGCTTGCTTCGGTCAGGCATTCCTTGAGCTTCATCCTACAAAGTACGGTGAAGAGCTTGTTAAGAAGATGCAGAAGTCTGGCGCTAAGGCTTACCTTGTTAACACAGGTTGGAACGGCACAGGCAAGCGTATCTCCATCAAGGATACTCGTGGAATCATCGATGCAATCCTTAATGGCGATGTAAACAAGGCTGAGACAAAGAAGATCCCGATCTTCGATTTCGAGGTTCCTACATCTCTTCCCGGAGTTGATCCTGCAATTCTTGATCCTCGTGATACATATGCAGATGCTTCTGAGTGGGAGACAAAGGCTAAGGATCTTGCAGACAGATTCATCAAGAACTTCAAAAAGTATGAAGGTAATGATGCTGGTAAGGCACTTGTTGCAGCTGGCCCTAAGCTTTGATTCTTTCAGATGCTTAATAAAAGAGACGGTTCAAAACGAACCGTCTCTTTTTTCATAATCAT
Organism: uncultured Butyrivibrio sp.; assembly: GCA_947168335.1. GTDB lineage: Bacteria > Bacillota > Clostridia > Lachnospirales > Lachnospiraceae > Butyrivibrio. The sequence continues at coordinate 60,306 of CAMVLM010000004.1, forward strand.
TTATAGATTTATAAACAAATATCTTTGTCCTGATTTCTATTATCTTTCACTCTGATTTTTGCCTTGTGCCATCCCATTGTCTCCATAAGTGAACAATATTTATCTGCCATGGTAACTATCCATGCCTCCCTGCATAACGGAGGAACGATCGTTAAGGGCCACATATGCTTCTTAATAATGTCCTTCTCCCTGGGTGATAGATCAAAGTCCCTGGATGCGTTTTTAAGAGCCGTAGAAGGGTGATAAAAGCCATGTAATTTAGGATGTACATTTCCTTTATCCTTACCATCTATATGCCAGTCATAAAGGAAATAATCGTGTAATAAGGCTCCTCTTACAAGATCCCGCTCCTGACATTTTGCTCTGAGTGCCCTGTTAATCTTAATAGCCCTCTCAGCCACATTCATACAGTGCTCATAAACTGTCATATCTCCGTGCTGTATATAATCTCTGGTCTTATGAAATGTTGAAGAAAGAAGTATCTCATGACCATGATTATTTAGGATCTCCTGAATCTTCTTTCTTTTCTCTTCAATTCTTTTTTGCTTTGCAGCCATTCTGTTATATTTATTTCTTACTGACATCTAAAAACCTTTATTTCTATTCTTAAAACAAAATATCTTGTTTAATTTTTGAAGTTAATTAGTTTAGTTGGAAATCCTAAGAAATAAAAAAACTGCAATAGGATTTCCCACGCAGTTATTATAATCCAGAATATATAAAATTAAAACTTAAATAATGCTAAAGATCCTTTACATTTTATCAATATATGCTGTTTTCACTTTATAATTTGATCCAGCATCTGAAAAATTAATAAAAAAAGATGCCTAGACTCGGAATCGAACCAAGGACACGAGGAT